>DGOT01000042.1:10610-10880 GCA_002389465.1 Bacteroidales bacterium UBA4459
ATTTTCGGCATCAACAACCAGCGGTGAATAACGAAAGCTTCTTCCAGGCAATCCGAAAACAGGTATTTCTGTATGATTCATCAGATAATTAAAACCGTCTCCTAAAGAAACTCCCGAAGACCAAAGCGCTCCATCGGGGACCCCCATTTCATCAAAATAAGTAACGAAATCGCCTGATGGGAATATTTTTAACGCAAACACGAGGTTTACAATATCCGGGCTATATACAGGTGTTGCCTGCCATTTAATCAAAAAATAATCGTCTGCTGA
>DGOT01000014.1 GCA_002389465.1 Bacteroidales bacterium UBA4459
GCATTTATTCTACACATTTTATACTTTTATTACTTAATTTTCAAGTTGAATAAACTTGCTTATCTTTCTCATTATACGAATTTTAAGAACTAGCAAACATGCCAATAAAAAAACTTGACAGCATATTCCGCCCCAAAAGGATCGCTTTAATTGGTGTATCCAATGATCCGAATAGCGTTGGTGGGATCACTTTAACAAATCTGGTAGGTGCCGGATTCCAGGGTGTGGTTTATCCTGTTAATCCAAAACGTGAAGCTGTGATGGGGATACCCTGTTACCCTGATGTTAAAAGCCTTCCAAAAACTCCCGACCTGGCAGTGATCATGACTGCCGCTAAAACTGTTCCCGGTATTGTTAAAGAATGCGGTGAAGCAGGAATTAACGGAATTATCATCATGTCAGCCGGGTTTAAAGAATCGGGTGAACAAGGAAAATTATTGGAGGAAGAGCTTAAAAAACAAGTTGCTCAATTTCCCGGGATGAGAGTGATCGGCCCCAATTGCCTCGGATTCATCATTCCTCGTTTGAAAATGAATGTAAGCTTTGCAGATGGCATGCCCAAAAAAGGACATGTTGCTTTTATCTCTCAATCAGGAGCTTTATGTACATCAGTGCTTGACTGGGCTAAAGAGGCAAATATAGGTTTCTCTTTTTTCGTTTCCATTGGTAATGCTATGGATGTAACTTTTGGTGATCTCATCGATTATATCGGGCAGGACAGCAACACAAAATCAATAATTCTATATGTTGAATCCCTTGTTAATGCCCGTACATTCATGTCGGCAGCACGTGCTTTTGCCCGTAAGAAACCCATTATAGTTTATAAGTCAGGAAGGTTCCCTGAATCAGCTGCTGCCGCTGCCTCACATACAGGAGCGCTGGCATCTGAAGACAATATTTATGATGCCGTTTTCAGAAGAGCCGGTTTAGCCAGGGTGTTCAATATAGGAAATATTTTTGATTTTACCGATCTTATCGGGCGCAAGCGAATGCCTAAAGGATCGCGCTTAGCTATTGTTACAAATGCAGGCGGCCCAGGTGTTATGGCAACCGACTCCCTGATTTCAATGGGAGGAAAACTTGTACAACTTACTGATACAACTATCAAAAAACTGGATGATTACCTTCCCCCTTTCTGGTCGCATGGCAACCCGGTAGATGTTCTTGGAGATGCAACGCCCGAGCGATTTGCAAAAGCTACGGAAATTGTTTTGGATGACGATAATGTGGATGCAATTTTGGTTATTCTTACACCACAGGCCATGACTGATCCTACAGGAACCGCAAAATCCATAGTAACGCTTTCATCAAAGACTTCTAAACTAATTATGGCCGCATGGTTAGGAGGTGCAAGTATGCATAATGGCGTTGAAATTTTTACCAAATCTGAAATTGCAGTTTACTCCACACCCGAACAGGCCATCAGGGCTTTTATGACTCTTTCAAAATATTCAAAAAATCTCGACCTCTTATATGAAACACCAAAAGAAGTACCTGTATCATTCACTTATAACAGAAAGGAATTAAAAGAAAAGTATATTACGAATATCTTCCCGAAAGCAAAAGTATTATCGGAAGATGACTCCAAACTTTTGATTAATGATTACGGAATTGAAACAACGCATCCTGAAATCAGCAAAACAGAAGACGAAGCTGTTCTGATAGCTGAAAAAAAAGGATACCCTGTAGTGCTCAAGGTCCAGTCGCCTGATATCATCCACAAGTTTGACGCAGGTGGTGTTGCGTTGAATATAGAAACGGAAGAAGTATTACGGGCAGCATATCATACGATTCAGGAAACGGTTAAAGAAAGAGTACCAGATGCACGTATTGAAGGCATTACAGTTCAAAAGATGGTGAATACAGCTCATGGAGTTGAAATGATATTGGGAATTAAAAAGGATCCTATTTTCGGAACGGTAGTTCTGGTAGGCATGGGTGGAACAAAAGCTGAATTGTTCAAAGACAGAAGGCTTGAGTTTCCTCCGCTAAACGAACGCCTGGCAATGAATATGCTGAAATCCCTTAAAGTCTATCCGCTTCTGGAAGGTTATCGTGGCAGTGAACCAATGAACATCGACAAACTTGTTGAAGTAATGATTCGCTTATCCTATCTTGCTGCTGATTATCCTGAAATTGAAGAACTCGACATTAACCCTTTAATAGTAACTTCTGATGATGTAATTGCTTTGGATGCCAGAATCGTTGTTGACCAAAATGTACTTGGCAAAAACATTCCCGAATATTCGCACCTCGTACTGCGTCCTTATCCGGAAAGGATGATAAAAGAAGATGTATTACGCGATGGTACACCCATAATAATGCGGCCCATTAAACCGGAAGACGAGCCACTTTGGCTTGAAATGCTGGGTAGCTGCTCAAAAGAATCCATTTATTTCCGGTTCCGTTACGACTTCCACTTTAATTCACATGAAGTTGCAACCCAATTCTGCTATATCGATTACGACAGGGAAATGGGAATTGTAGCCGAGATAGAATATGAAGGGCGTAAAAAGCTTATTGGTGTAGGGAGGTTGATTTCTGATCCCGACCTGGAAACTGCCGAATATGCAGTTTTAATAACCGATGATTGGCAGCATAAAGAGCTTGGCCTTAAACTAACTGATTATTGTGAAGAAATTGCCAGATCGGCGGGTGTTAAGAAGCTTTTTGCCGAGACTACCAAAGACAATAAAGGCATGATAACCGTTTTTAAAAAGCAGGGATTTACAGTTGAGTTCGGTGAAGACTCAAACGTTTCAGTAGTAAAAGAACTTAATTAA
>DGOT01000214.1:0-2261 GCA_002389465.1 Bacteroidales bacterium UBA4459
ATTTATTTAGGACATTATTAATTTCCCTAATTTGTCTTTTACTATAAACTGATATATTTTTAACTTTAGCAAAAAATATAAAAAATGAAAAAGTTTTTTAAAATTATTCTCTGGATCGTTGTGGTCATCGTACTTGCATTTGCCGGTTTTCTCCTGTACATAACCATTGTAGATTACAAGCCGGAGCCCGTTGAATCACTGCTCCCTACCGAAAATAGGGAGATAACTGTTGTTCAGATCGACACCTTAAATCTGATCAGCTGGAATATAGGTTATGCCGGACTGGGTGCCGAAATGGATTTCTTTTATGACGAGGGTAAAAAGGTCAGACCTACTAAAGAAATGGGGAGGAAGTACCTGAATGGCGTCAAACATTTCATCGCACAAACCGACAGCATTGATTTCTGGCTGTTGCAGGAGGTAGATTTCAAATCGAAAAGAAGCCATTATTTCGATGAGGTGGATGAGATTACCGATCTTAAGAAAGGCACACACTATGTCTTCGCTAAAAATTACGATGTTCCCTTCGTTCCGGTACCCCCGTCCGACCCGCTGGGTTATGTGAAAGGCGGGATGATCACTTTTTCCGAATATCCTATGGCCGAAGCCACCAGGTATGCGTATCCGCTGATCGCCTCATGGCCCGACAAACTTTTTTTACTCGACCGCTGTTTTATCCTCACTCGTTTTCCCCTGGCCACAGGTAAGGATTTTGTTGTTATGAACACACATAATTCGGCCTATGTTTATGATAGTGCTTTACGGATCAAAGAACTGAATATCATCAAACAGAAGATGCTGGAAGAATATGCCAAAGGGAATTTTGTGCTTGCCGGTGGCGACTGGAATGCCAATCCACCTCATTTTATGCCATCGGGAAATTACAACGGACATCGTTTTGTTCCTTCGAAGGTTAAAATGAATGACAACACTTTTCCCGAAGACTGGATCTGGGCTTACGATGCTTCGGCACCAACCAACAGGCAAAATTACCAGGCGTTTGTAAAAGGGGAAAACGGAACGACGATACTTGATTATTTTATTTTGTCGCCGAATATTGAATTGTTACAGGTTAAAACTATCGACCTGAATTTTGAAAACAGCGACCACAATCCGGTATTTGTGAAGATTGCGTTGAGGAAATAGATTTTCAGCGGCTTTACCGGCTTTATTACAGCAGCTTCTGCTGAACCCGCCACCATCTATCGGGGATCTGTCGTTCGAGTGCTGCTTTATAATCTTTATATGAGCATGGCACAAACTGGTGGCGTTCATATTTTTTATGTACGTTGTTCGCTATGTTAACCTTCATCCACCAGCGATCGGTTTTTTTGCTCTTTAAAAAGATCAGCTCATCGTCAAATTCATCCACTTTAACATAAAACTTCAGGTAGTTGCCCAGCTTATCTTTGTTATCCTCTGGGAAATCATTTTTCCGGTTCATAAAACCGTCGATAAAGTACCACATCATCTGGGCCGTTAAATGGGCTGTTTGCCCCTGACGATCGTATTCCGGGTTGAATTCATAAAACCCGATGCTGCTCAGTTTGTCGCTGATGCCTGCATAACGGCATATTCGGCACACCTCTTCCCCGTAGAACCCATTAGGACCCGCATAGTAATTGCCCGGAGCATCCGAAGCCCTTATGGCCGAAACATCTAAACTTAAAATATCGGCATTCCGGATCATGGGTTCTGTCTCTTCCATATCGGCGTTAACCATTCCCAGCCGGTGCACATCAAACAACAGGTTGCGCATCAGACCAACCGCGTCCTTATCGACATAATACGTTTGATACCCAACATTAGTATAATTAAACAGAAAATTAGGCTGATGCAGAATGATGCGGCTTAAATAAGAGCGTGAGTTCAATTCATTTTCGTTATTTCCCAGGTCAAACATCGGGTCGACAGCTGCAATATTGATGACTCTTCCAATGTCTTCATAAGCCAGGTAATTGGCATAGGTAAGGTCCTGGCTGCCCCCGATTATGATAGGAACAATATTATTTGCCAGCAGGTAAGCTATGGCTTCTTTGGCCGCAAAATATGTATCGTCAACCGCGTGCCCTCTTTTGATATTCCCCAGATCAGCAATTGCCAGTTCGTTCCAGTGTGCAAACAGATTATAAAAATACCGGCGAACGTAATCAGGACCTCTGGCGCAACCTTTATTCATCAGGGATGCTCTGTCTTCGTTTATGCCGACAACAGCGAGTTTAACATAGTCAAGATCGGGGAAATTGCCTTCTTCTTCGTAA
>DGOT01000214.1:2272-9445 GCA_002389465.1 Bacteroidales bacterium UBA4459
CTTTATAACTTCGGAAATACACTTATGACCGGTAGGTGATGAAAACTCAAATACCTCGGGACTAACCGGATCGAAATACAGACTTATATCCATTAATGCTGTTCTAGTTTTTCGGAACGAAACTAATGAATTATGAGATTACTTTTTCTTTCTGTAATATCTTTTCTTAGGCGTATTTTTAGGATCTTTAGCAATCGCCTTACAATCTTCCAGTGTTAGTTGCTTTGGGTCATACTCTTTTGGGATTTTGTAATTCTGCTTATCTATTACCAGATAAGGGCCATAGCGTCCCTGCAACACCTGCACCGATTTATCTTCCGAAAACTCTTTAATGATTTTTTTCTGGTCGCCCTGCCGCTTTTCTTCGATAAGTTCGATGGCTCTTTTTAGTTCGATCGATTCCGGGTTATCTTCCTTTTTCAGCGAGTAGAATTTGCTTTTGTGTTTCACGTAGGGGCCAAACCGGCCGATGGCTACAGTAACCTCCTCCTCTTCGTAAGCACCCAGGGTTCTCGGGTAGTCAAACAATTTCAGCGCTTCCTCCAGCGTAATGGTTTCTACTCCCTGGTCTTTACGCAAGCTGGCAAATTTCGGCTTCTCTTCGGTATCCGAATCGCCAATCTGAACCATTGGGCCAAAGCGGCCGATTTTCACATACATGTTCTTTCCTGATGCCGGATCAACACCCAGCAGTCTTTCCCCGCTAAACCTTCCGGCATTTTCCAGGGTATGCTGAATTTTATCATGGAACGGACCGTAGAAATTTTTAATCATCTCATTCCACTCTTTCTTTCCCATGGCAATCTCATCAAATTCTTTCTCTGCATTGGCCGTGAAATTATAGTCGACGATATCATCAAAATATTCCATCAGAAAGTTGTTGACAACCGTTCCAATATCCGTCGGGAATAGTTTTGCCTTGTCGGTACCGATATTCTCACTCGCTTTTGTTTCAGTAAGCGTACTGTTTTTTAAGGATAATAAGTTGATCTGGCGCTTGCCCTGGTCACGGCTTTCCTTCACAATGTATTCTCTTTTCTGAATCGTAGAAATGGTTGGAGCATAGGTGGACGGCCTGCCAATACCCAACTCTTCCATCTTTTTAACCAGGCTGGCTTCGGTGTAACGTGGTAAGGGCTTTGAGTAGCGTTCGCGGGCACGCATTTCCACAAATTCAAGTACTTCGCCTTCCTTTACTGCCGGCAACATACCCTGTGCATCACCGTTTTCTTCGTCTGTACTTTCCATATATACTTTTAAGAATCCGTCAAACTTAATCACTTCGCCGCTAACTAAAAATTTTTCTTTGGCTTTGGAGGAGCTGATTTTTATGTTGGTCTTTTCGAGTACGGCATCACTCATTTGTGAAGCTACTGTTCTTTTCCATATAAGCTCATACAATCGTTTCTGCTCCGGGGAGCCGTCAATTGTAGTATTTTTAATATAGGTAGGCCTGATGGCTTCGTGTGCCTCCTGGGCACCTTTTATTTTTGTCTTATATTTTCTTGTTTTTACATATCCCTCTCCAAACTGCCTGGTTATCTCTTCTTTAGCCATTGAAATAGCCAGATTCGACAAATTGACCGAGTCAGTTCGCATGTAGGTGATCTTTCCCGATTCGTATAACTGCTGGGCGACACGCATGGTGTTGGCAACCGAAAAACCAAGTTTCCGGGAAGCTTCCTGCTGTAAGGTAGAGGTGGTAAACGGTGCTGCTGGCGACTTCTTTCCTGGTTTTTTCTCTATGGCCACCACTTTATATTCGGCGTCTTTATGGTCTTCCAGAAAATTTTTGGCTTCTTCAAACCGGGCAAAGCGTGTAGGATATTCGGCAGTGAACACGCCATTTTCCCTGTCAGCAGGTTTTAAGTCAGCCACGATTCTGTATGCCGAAGTACTTTTAAAATTCTTTATTTCTTCTTCGCGCTCTACAATAAGCCTCACGGCTACCGACTGAACACGCCCGGCAGAAAGAGCCGGTTTTACTTTCTTCCACAATAAGGGCGAAAGCTCATAGCCTACCAAACGATCAAGTACCCTGCGGGCCTGCTGTGCCGAAACTAAATTTTTGTCAATCTCACGCGGCGACAGAATAGCTTCAGAAATGGCATTTTTTGTGATTTCATGAAACACGATACGTTTCGTGTTTTCATCCTTCAAATCAAGCGCTTTGAACAGATGCCAGGAAATCGCTTCTCCTTCGCGGTCTTCATCAGAGGCAAGCCATACGGTTTCCGATTCTTTAGCAATTTTTTTTAGTTCCCTGACAACTTTCTTTTTATCAGGACTTATTTCGTACTGAGGCTGGAAGTCGTTGTCGGTTTCAACGCTGATCTTGTTTTTGTTCAAATCCATTACGTGTCCGAAACTCGACCGGACAATAAAATCTCCTCCTAAAAATCCTTCAATTGTTTTCGCTTTTGCAGGTGACTCAACGATTACCAAGTTTTTAGCCATTGTATGAATATTTATATTTCTGTAGTTTTTAAGGCGCAGCAAAAGTAATATATTTCCTGAACTCCTGTAAAAAGCGCCTTTTTTACAAAAAAACAAACAGGATAACTATTCTGCACTTTTTACGTATACACACCCGTGTGGTAATAAATAATACCCATTTTCAGTGATCTATATTGTAGTTCTATTGTATGATGGACGTAATAAAAAAGGACTAAATTTGCATTTAACCACAAAACAAGCTTAAGATTCAATCTATGAAAAAAAACCTGCAGTCTCATATTATCACGCTTGTCTGGCTGACATTGATTATTACGGTGGTTTCTTCGTGCATACCTCAGAAGAAAATGCTGTATATGCGCGTAAGAGAAGACGCTGATACACTGAAAGAGTTTGTAAACGACCGGAAAGTTACTTATAAAATCCAGAACGGAGATAACCTCTATATTAAGATCGTCAGTATGGATGAAACCACCAATGACCTGCTTAATCCTATGGGTTCGGGTGGCGGTGGAGGCAATTCGGGTGGCGGTGGAAATTATTTAAGCAGCTATACTGTCTCCGAGGAAGGGAACCTTGATTTTCCACTGGTGGGCAAAATCTATGTGAAAAACAAAACCGTTGAGGAAATAACGGATTTACTCACTGTCCA
Organism: Bacteroidales bacterium UBA4459; assembly: GCA_002389465.1. Taxonomy (GTDB): domain Bacteria; phylum Bacteroidota; class Bacteroidia; order Bacteroidales; family F082; genus UBA4459. The sequence goes on from DGOT01000214.1 coordinate 5,379, forward strand.
GCTGAATGAGTACATTAAAGAATTTGTGGTCATTATCAAACTGGTGAATTTCAATATTACCATACTTGGAGAAATAAGTTCGCCGGGACAATACGAGATTTATCAAACCGATATCAATATGTTTGAGGCTATTGCCATGGCCGGCGATATGACTGATTATTCGATACGCGATAAGGTATTGGTTATCCGGAAAACAAAAAACGGTTCCAGTGTCCACGAGGTGGATATGTCGAGCAGGTCTTTTCTTTCGTCTGACTATTTTTACCTGAAGCCCGATGATATTATTTATGTAAAACCTATGAAAGCCAAACAGTTTACTTTTACCAATTTCCCATACGGTATGGTAATGAGTGTTATTTCGTTTGCTTTGGTATTGGTTACTTACTTTAGTTTAAAATAGATTAAGCAATTAATAAATGACAACAGACCCCATAGAAGGAATACAGCTACAGGAAGAAAGTGTAGATTTTAAAGTACTTGTCTTCAAGTTTGCACAAAACTGGTATTTGTTTGTGCTGACCGTGTTTGTTGCTATTGTTGTTGCTTTTTTGTTTAACAACTATACGGCTCCGGTATATGAAGTAGACACCACTTTGCTTATAAAAAGTGATCAGTCGGCAGCTGATCCCTCTCGTGTTATTGGTTTGGGTATGTTTAACCAGACAAAAAGTATCGAAAACGAAATTGCCCGGCTGAAGTCCTTTTCGCATGTTTTTCAGGTAGTCCAGAATCTTGATTTTGAGGTCTCCTATTTTGAGGACAGGGGCCTGATCAGGCGCGAATTATACCATGAAGCACCTTTCGAAATAATTTACGATTCAACCACCCCACAGGCTATCGGGTTGACATACACGATCACGCTGCTCAACAATAATGAATATTTACTGGAAGCTGAAGGTGAATACGTCAGGTTATACGATTACAATCTGGCTAAATATGTGGGTACTAAAGCCGAGGCATTCAAAATTAACGAAACCTATCTGTTCGGACAGGAAATCAGCACCCCTTACAACACGTTTAAAGTCGTTTTGAACGACCGGTTCAGGGCAAATAAACATATCTCAAGAAATTATGACATCGTTTTCAGGGATTATTTCAGCTTGACAGGTTCCTTACGCGGTTTCACAATTTCACCGATCAGCGAGGGATCCTCCATTTTAAATATAAAAATGCGGAGCAAGAATGCCCGCAAGGCAACCAGTTTTCTCAATACACTTACGGCTTTTTATCTGAACCAGAGTCTTGAGAAAAAGAACATGATCGTACAAAACACCATTAACTTTATTGAAGATCAGCTGAAAGTAATTGCCGATACTGTACTGAGCGCAGCCGAAGACCTGCAGAATTTCCAGACAACCAATAAAGTGATGAACATTGATTTTGAAACCGAACAAATCCTTCAGCAAACCGTTGAATTGGAACGGGAAAAAGCCCAGTTGCTGGTGACACGAAGCTATTATAAGAATCTGGAAAACTACGTGCGGAGCAACCTGGACCAGCCCGAAAGCCTGATTGCTCCATCATCGATGGGTATTGAAGACCCTGTGCTAGGTTCTCTGTTCGGTGCTTTATTAGCATTGTACGGAGAGCGGATGGATGCCCTGGTGTCAGCAACCGATAATTCACCTACGCTGAAAGTGATCGACACCAAGATCAATGCTACGAAACAGGCAATACTTGAAAACATAAAAAACAACATGGCCAACCTGGACGAGACTACGAAGAAGATTGATGATGAAGTTGTTTTACTCGATCATCAAGCGTCCAAGCTTCCCTTAACACAATACCAGTTGTTCGGGTACCAGAGCCGGTTCGATCTGGCCAACAGTATTTACACTTTCCTTTTAAAGAAAAGATCGGAAGCACAAATTACAAAAGCGTCCAATGTGCCGGATAACGAAATTATTGATAAAGCACGGTTCAGTCTGCGCCGGGCCGTAGCTCCGAAAAAAACGATGAATTACATGATCGCCCTGATTTTGGGCCTTGTATTTCCCGTAGTGTATGTGCTGGGTAAAGATTACCTGAACGACACCATTATCGAGCGTAAAGACATCGAAAAACTGACTCATTTCCCCATCGTCGGGCAGATCAACCACTCCAACAAAGAAACCAATATGGTAGTGACACGGTTCCCAAAATCAAGTATTTCCGAATCGTTCCGTTCCATGCGCACCAACATTCAATACCTGACCAGAGGACAGAAAACCAATGTGCTCATGGTAACTTCCGATATGGTAGGTGCCGGAAAAACGTTTATTTCCATTAACCTGGCAAGTATTTACGCTCAATATGAAAAGAAAACGGTGCTGGTGGGATTTGACCTCAGGAAACCGAAAATCTTCCAAGATTTCGGATTATCCAATGATGAGGGAATTACCTCTTATCTGATCGGGAATTCTGAACTGGGTGACATTATTCAGCCATCCGGAAAATTAAAAAATCTGGATATTATTTTGGCCGGACCGGTACCTCCTAACCCTGCCGAGTTGATTGCTTCCGATAAAACCACAACCTTTATCGAAGAGTTGCGGAAAAGATATGAGTACATTATTTTTGACACACCGCCCGTTGGCCTTGTAACCGATGCTTACCTGCTGATGGATCATTCAGATGTTAATATATTCATTGTCCGCCAGCGCTACACCAACAAAAAGGTATTCGGTTCCATCATAAAAGAAATTGAAGACCGGGGAATGAAAATGAATATTAGCGTTAACGATATTGCCACATCGGGTGTTTACGGATACCAATACGGATACGGCCGGGGTTATGGTTACGGGTATGGTTACGGGTATGGCTATGGATACGGGTATGGTTATTATACCGATGACAAACCCGACAAGAATAAGAAGTCATTTTTTAAACGATTGTTCAACCAGGCGTAGGATTTAAAAAAGAGAAATTTTATGAATAAGTTTGCATTAATAGGTGCTGCCGGCTACATTGCTCCGAGGCATATGAAAGCCATAAAAGAGACGGGAAACGAGCTTGTTGCCGCCCTTGATCTTTTCGACAGCGTTGGCGTTATCGATAGCTATTTTCCGGATGCAGACTTCTTTATTGAACCCGAACGTTTTGACCGGCATCTTGATAAAATGCGTAAGTCGGGCGAACGGAAGGTAGACTATGTATCTATCTGTTCTCCTAATTATCTGCATGATGCACACATACGTTTGGCCCTCAGAAACGATGCTCACGCTATTTGCGAAAAGCCGCTGTTGCTAAACCCCTGGAATCTTGACGGGCTGGAAGACATTGAAAAAGAAACCGGAAAAAGAATTTACAACATCCTTCAGCTGAGGCATCATGCTTCCATCGTCGATCTGAAGAAACAGTTTGAAGTGAAACAAAATAATAAAGTGCACGATATTGAGCTAACCTACATCACTTCGCGCGGCAAATGGTATCATTATTCGTGGAAAGGAGATATAAAAAAATCAGGCGGGGTTGTGACCAACATCGGTATTCACTTTTTTGATATGCTGAGCTGGATCTTCGGAAATATGAAGGAGAGCCAGGTACATCTTCAGGAGTACAATAAAGCTTCGGGCATGCTCCATCTAGATAATGCCAACGTAAAATGGTTTCTGAGTATCGACCGGAACGACCTGCCGGAAAAAGCTGTTAAAAACGGACAGCCTACATATCGGTCGATAACTATCGATAACAAAGAAATTGAGTTCAGCGGAGGATTTACCGACCTGCATACGGTCAGCTACAACGAAATACTTGGCGGAAGAGGCTTTGGTATTTCAGAAGCCAGAAACAGCATTGAAATTGTGCATAAGATCCGTAATCAATTGGCTGAGAATAAAGGAGAACGTCATTCGTTCCTAAAAATATAAGTGTGAATCGGAGATATTTAATGATTTAAATACACGGCTTACACTGTGGAAATCAGTAACAGGTGAACAGGTAGAGAGTTTAAATGTTTTTTTGGAAGTTTGGGGTACTGGACGAACGGACAAGCAGTGAAGTTTATACTTCTCCCGCGATTTCAGTATTCCACTCTTCCGCTTGAACAGATCTCATACTTTTTTTCACCAATTCATCTTCATAAAAAA
>DGOT01000237.1:0-4101 GCA_002389465.1 Bacteroidales bacterium UBA4459
GCCAGTATTATCATCATGGCGGTAGTCACCTGTTTTGTGTCGCCGGTAATTTATAACTGGTTGTCGCCGGCAAAACTTATCGAAGGTCATAAGATCATTATCATTGGCGGAGGCAGTACGGCAGTTCTTTTGGCACGCCGGTTACACGTACACGGAAAAAAAGCGATAATTATTGAGCAGGACAAACTGCGGTATAAGGAGATAAAAGATAAAGGTATCAACGTTATTCTGGGGAATGGCCTCGAAGAACAATTGTTCCGGGACTTTAAACTGCGACCCGATGATTATGTGGTTATTGAAACCGGTGATGATGAAAAGAATCTGAAGATCAGCCGGACGCTGCGCAATGAATTTCAGCATGAGAAAATCATTTCGAGGATCACAAAGTTCTCGCTAAAGCAGAAGTATGAGCAAATGGGAGCCGAAACGCTGGATGTTACCCAGATACTGGCAACGGCTATTGAAAACCTGATCATTCGTCCGTCAACCTATCACGCACTGGTTGAATCGTTTGAAAATTTCAGTGTAGAAGAGATCAAGATCACCAATAAAGATATTGACGGTTTGCAGGTAAAAGAAGTGCCGCTCGACAAAGATGCAATCCTGATGATGCTGAAAAGGGGTAACTCATTTTACATCCCGCATGGCGAAACTTATTTCAGGGCTGGCGATATCCTGCATGTATTTGGTACCGACAGTGCTCTGGAGCATACCCGGCAGAAAGTGGGATAAAAAAACCTGCCCCCAACAGGGGCAGGAAGAGAGTTTTAGTTAATAAATTATCATTATAGTGCATCTTGAAAGATGCGGTTAGGAGCGTAATTAAATCAGTGGCCCATAGGAATAAAAGGCTATTCTTTCATGAATTTAAGTCTTCCCTGTATCAGGCTCTTCTCATTTTTAATAACAGCGATGTACATGCCTGACGGCAGATGAGCAATATTTGCTTCCGGAACATCAGATGCCAACACTTTATGCCCGGTCAGGTCATATATTTCGTAACTGTAATTGTTTTCAATGGCAATATGAATGAAATCTTTTGCAGGATTTGGGTTAGCAGTCCATTTCCTCGTGACAGGGGCTTCGTCCACACTCACATAAAAGCAGGATGAAATCTGCTCATCATTCGTACCATCCTGGTTCATCGTATGGAGGGAGTTTTTTCCTGATCCGCTTGGCCAGTAAAAAGTAAAATAAATCTTTCCATTTGTAGGATGAAAAAACGGAGATGAGTAATATTGAAGACCGGTAGAATTTGTAAGCCTGTTCCAGTTCGATCCATCTGCATCAGCAATAACAAGGTCACAACCATTGTTATACCCCGTCCAGTTGTAAGTGTAAAATACAATTTTATCGCCTGCAGCATTAAAATGCAATCCCCAGTCGGAATACCCGAACTCGTTGGGCTCGGTAATGTTAACCCAGTTGCTGCCATCGAGGTCCATCATCACGTAATAATTGTCGGCATTGAAACCGGCACTGAAATAGATCTTTGTTCCTGCAGGATTGTAAATGGGTGCACTTTGCCAGTAGGCACCGGTTTCATCAGTTATTTGTGTGCGTCCGGTTCCGTCCGTGTTCATGGTAAAGACTTCCGGATAAGGGGACTCATCCCATGCCTCGAACACGATTTTTGTTCCGTCAGGTGAGAAATTGGGATAACCGTCATGTACGTCGTTCGATGTTAACTGTTGCAAATTGGTACCATCGCTGTTCATAATGAAGATCTCTGCTTCACTCCCATAATTGCCTGCCTGAAATGCGACAAGCGAACCATCGGGGCTCACAGACGGATACAATTTATTAACTCCGGGGCTGTTGGTTAAACGTATAGGGTTTGAATACCCGTCAATGTTAACCCTGTAGATTTCATAATTTTCTCCCAGTCGGTCGGAGGAGAAATAAATGTAATTGCCATCAGGCGAAATGAACGACCAGTAATTATTGCAATCATCCTGGGCAAAAAGACCAGTGATCATCAGCATGGCAAGGCTAAAAAGTAGATTTTTTTTCATAACACTTTATTTTTATTAATTAATAGCTGTCGTAATTCGGATAAAAGTTGACCCCATTACACATAGATATTCAAGTTGTTAACAAAGTTACAGTGCATTTTACCCGGAGGCAATAACACAAATACGTCATTTCTAAAAAAATGCGGAAGTAAAAACAGGTCATTTAGTGGCATATAAAAACGCCCTCGTTCAGGAACGAGGGCGATGAGGGTTTCAGTTAATATTAAACCAAAAATATGAGAAAAGTGAAAAAGCAATTAATCCTTTACACAACGTATTGACAAAGCAAGTTCCTTTGGCCTTCCCTCTATGCTGGCCTCTTGAAAATTTTGATTCAGAACTAAACCCATAGCAGAAGTGCTGTCACCGGTATATTCTGTTGAGGAATGAAACATAGTAAGATAACCAAGGCCATTGAAAGAGTTATCGCGCTGATCAAAATACCCTGCTGGTAATGCCGTAAATCCACTCTCGTTAGTTGCACCATTAGGAGCATTCCAATGTGTAGTTCCTTTTTCTAAAAGTTTATCGTATGCTTTATCCTCACCCCCTAAATAATTGACCAGTGTCTGCCATTCTTCTTTACTTGGCATGTGCCAACCTGTTGGAGCTATGGTTTGTGCGATTTCCCAACTATATAAATAGCCGTAAATCGCCACATTGCTTTCATTATTATTATAAGCCCAATAATTTACGGTTCTTGGTTGATAAGCTAAATTTTCAGTCATCCATACCTGGTTACCGATTTTTGCCCAGTCATACACATGGCCGTCGCGACTATCTGTATAGGTCCCTGTTTCGTTAACAGGAGGATTGTTGTTATTGTCATCATCATCTTTTTTACAACCGGTGGTTATTGCTAATGCTACTATTATTCCTATCAGTAAAAACCCCATGATGCTTTTTTTCATAATTGTTTAGTTTTAATTTTTAAATAAGCTTAATATAAATTGCCGATACCTTAGTTCAGCATTGTATCAAACAAAAATAAAACGTAGTTTGATACGGTTCAATGACACATTTGCGTCATTTTTTTAAATAGTGAGGGGCTAAGCCGGTTCTTTGCGGATGTCTTTTTATGCTTTGGAATAAACCGAAGTAAACTTATTAGAGGGTGTTGTTCTGTTGAAATCAGTTATATGTCAATATTCCCGAAGTAGGGGAGGATTCTCTGGTGAATTTCAAGGCTTTGAAAATCATATAATTTAAGCCAAGGAATAAGGTAACGGAGAAAAACGGAGAAAAAATATACATGAAATGTAAAACAGGGCTTCCATGAATGAGTTCAAAGATAAGAGGCAAGGATCCAGGATTGCTTGATTCGTGCAGACTGAAAAAATGGTATCCCAAGGCTTCGAACATGAGAAGTGCAGCCAAATAACTTATCCATGCTATGGAAAATCTGAGTAGGAAAATTTTAATTTTCAAATGAGTAAATAAGTAAATGGTAAGAAATGTTCCGCTTGTCCACATTATCCATGCATACCAATTAATGCCTATAGAGTTAAAAAATCCAATGTTGTATGAATAACCATAAAAACCTACCCAGAGAAAAGCGTAAGTGATGCTTGCAAGAAAGATGATGAAAATTTTAAGGGTGTTAACATGTCGAGGTTTTGACATAGAAGTGTAACTCAGAATGGTCAATCCTATTCCTCCACCCATCATCCCAATTATAATATCGGTAAACTGGTCTTTGAATGTTTCGGGTTTGAAAATTCCCAAAGCAAAGTAAGGAATCAGTATCTCAACCACTTCATACAGCAACAGCAAAATAAGGAGTATATTCAAAGGGTTTCTGACCTTTGCGGATTTAAGGATAACAAGCAAGACAAAGCCGTTCCAGCAATGGACAAGTGACCATAAATCGAAAAAGAAATAATCATTTTGATACACTTTAGTGTATAACCAACTGGTATATATCAATATTTCAGACACGGATATGGTTTTGCTTGTATAAAAGAAACCGGAAAATTACATTGTAACAGATGAGTGGGAGGAACAGGCTTAGCCCCATAAAAGCCATGAATCCCCATCCATAAATGAAAATTACGCACAAGAGAAAAAGGCAAGCGTACGCATAAAC
>DGOT01000237.1:4198-4714 GCA_002389465.1 Bacteroidales bacterium UBA4459
CCGATTTCTTCGCTAACATTGTTGCTCACAAAAGCGAAGTAACGGGTTTCAAAAATGGCGCTATGAAATGCAAACACCTTAATCTCGAGCCAGTCAGGTTTAATTCCCAGCCCAAACCTTACATACAAAGCGGCCACTCCGATAATAAAAATAATAACGCCGGCCTTTTGCATATAGTAGGGTAAAAGGTATCTGTCCGAAGTTCCTTCCAACATTGATCAATCTGCTTTAATAGTTCTGGGGATTAACATACGCACTGAATTTAGAACCGTCTTCAGCAACAACTTCTGCGTACACCAGGCCAAATTTGTGATTAAAACGATAAACGATTTTGCTGATTCCCGGTATACGTGAATCTTGTTCAACAGTGGTGGTTTTAATTAACATTAAGCCCCATTCAAAATCATCTGTTTCCGATTTTGCTGTTACTGTCCGGGTTATAGTTTGGCCGTTCGACTTGGTCAGTGTGTATTTGTCTCCTACTTTAGCATCGTATTTTATCGCCGTAAAAGGTGC
>DGOT01000141.1 GCA_002389465.1 Bacteroidales bacterium UBA4459
ACAGATTTCGTATTAATGAGCAAAGAAAACAGCTACATGTTCGTTACCGGACCGAAAGTAGCTAAAACTGTTACGGGAGAAAACATTTCAACAGAAGATCTTGGAGGTCCTGATGTACATGGAAAAAAATCGGGAGTGGCACATTTCATTACTGAAGACGAACAGGAAGGTATTTCTCTTATCAGGAAGTTATTGACTTACCTACCGCAAAACAACCTGGAAGATCCCCTTGTTACCGAGTGTAACGATCCGATCGAACGGAAAGAAGATCTGCTGAATGATATTATCCCCTCAAGTCCCAGCCAACCGTACAATATATTGGATGTAGTCTATGCAATTGTGGATAACGGTGAATTTTTAAATGTGCAACGTCATTATGCACAAAATATCGTTACCGGTTTTGCTAAATTTAACGGAACGCCGGTCGGCATTGTAGCGAACCAGCCTAATTATCTGGCCGGGGTTCTTGACATCAATGCTTCACGAAAAGCAGCCCGCTTCGTACGTTTTTGCGATGCATTTAATATACCGATCATAACTTTGGTTGACGTGCCCGGTTTTCTGCCCGGAAGCGCCCAGGAGTATGGTGGTATTATTCTGCATGGCGCCAAACTTCTTTTTGCTTACGGAGAGGCTACGGTACCGAAAATCACTATTACGTTACGGAAATCATATGGAGGTGCGCATGATGTGATGGGATCTAAGCAATTAAGAGGCGATATCAATTATGCCTGGCCTTCGGCTGAAATTGCCGTGATGGGACCCGATGGAGCTATCGAAGTGCTGGAAGGAAAATATCTGAATACCATCAAAGACGAAGAAGAACGGCAAAAGTATCTTAAAGAAAAGGAAAAAGAATACCGCGATAAATTTGCAAATCCTTATGAAGCAGCCAGCTATGGCTATATTGACGATGTTATTGAGCCAAGAAACACACGCTTTCGCATCATCAGGGCACTGCGCTCCATCGCTTCTAAAAAAGATAGTAATCCTCCGAAGAAACATTCGAATATTCCTCTATAAACAGTAGTAATTGTCAAATCAGATAATGATGATTTTGAATTTTAACATACCCCCCGTCATTTCAGAAGGAATTATTTTTGCCGTGACAGGTTATATCATCGTATTTCTGGCACTGGTACTTTTATATTATGTGTTCTACCTGTTATCGAAAGCTATGTTGATGAACACTAAAAGAAAACTGGTAAAAGCCGGGAAATTAAAATATCTTAAAGAGGATAAAGATTTGCATGTCAGTGGCGAAGTTACGGCTGCTATCGCGATGGCCATTTACCTTACGCGTGATTTGCACGATACCGAAAGCGATGTTTTGACGATTAAAAAAATAACCAGGGACTATTCGCCCTGGAATTCAAAAATTTACGGATTGCGTTTTTACAAACGTTAGAAAAATGAAGCAATTTAAATTTACCATTAGGGGAAACGAGTACGAGGTGGACGTTAAAAGACTGGAAAGCGGTTCGGCCAAAATTGAAGTCAACGGTACATTGTACGATGTTGAATTACAAAAAGAAGACCGGCCTTCCAAAACACCTATTCTCATTCGGCCACCTGTCCCGGTTAAAAAAGATGCTCATCAGATCAAAAAAACAGAGGGGGGTACTTTCAGAGTAAAAGCACCATTGCCAGGCAATATTCTGAAAATACACGTTAAAGAAGGCGATGAGGTAAAAAAGGAAGACAAACTCCTGTTGTACGAAGCCATGAAAATGGAAAACACGCTGCTTGCTGAGAAAGAAGGACGGGTAAAATCGATAAAAGTGCGCGAAGGGGATGTGGTTTTACAGGATGATTTATTGCTAGAGTTGGAACTTGAACAGTAAAGGAGATGAACCGTTACAAAAAAGCTTACACCGTTGCAGGAGTCATTGTTTTACTGGCAGCACTTCATTTTCTGGTTTTTCAGATGCCCGGGTTTTCCAGTGAATTGGCGCAAACACAGCAAATCAGCAATACCCCGGGTATTGACAATGCCAACAGTGCCGTATTGGACGGACTGAACAAATTTATTAGTTATACGGGATTTCGAAATGCCTCACCGGGGCACCTGATCATGATCTTTGTAGGACTTGTGTTTATATTTCTGGCTATCCGTTATGATTACGAACCGTTGCTGCTCATACCTATCGGAACAGGTATGATTATTGGTAATATTCCTTTTTTCCAGGACGCAGGAGTGAACTTGCAGTTGGGCATATATCAGGAAGGCAGTGTATTGAACTATTTGTATTTCGGGGTTGTAAAAGGGGTTTATCCCCCGCTGATCTTTCTCGGTATCGGTGCCATGACCGATTTTTCATCTCTTATTTCCAATCCCCGGTTGATGTTGCTGGGAGCAGCGGCACAGGTAGGTATCTTTTTAACGTTCATCGGCGCACTCTATCTGGGTTTTAATATGCCCGAGGCCGGAGCAATCGGTATTATCGGTGGTGCCGACGGACCCACGGCTATATTCCTCTCTTCAAAGCTGGCTAACGGGAGTATTATCAAAGGGGTGCAAACACATAACCTGATTGGCCCGATTGCTATCGCTGCCTATTCATATATGGCGTTGGTGCCGGTTATTCAACCTCCAATTATGCGGTTGCTGACGTCTAAAAAAGAGCGTATCATACGAATGAAACCTCCCCGCTCGGTCAGTAAAACGGAAAAGATCATCTTTCCCATCGTAGCGCTTATCCTGACTACGTTTATTTCTCCCGGTGCCTTACCGTTGCTGGGGATGTTGTTTTTTGGTAACCTGTTGAAAGAAAGCGGTGTTACAAAACGACTGGCCGATACGGCCCGGACGTCACTCATTGATATTGTAACCATATTGTTAGGACTTACTGTTGGCGCATCTACCCAGGCTGATGTTTTTTTAACCAGCGAATCAATATTAATTTTTGTGCTGGGTGCTCTTTCGTTTATAGTGGCAACCGCCGGAGGAATTTTATTTGCCAAAGTGATGAATTTATTTTTACACAATGGTAGTAAGATCAACCCACTGGTTGGCGCGGCAGGCGTGTCGGCTGTGCCCGATAGTGCTCGGGTTGTACAGAACGAAGGCTTGCGTTACGATTCTTCAAACCATTTGCTGATGCACGCCATGGCGCCCAATGTTGCCGGGGTGATTGGGTCGGCAGTAGCAGCCGGAATAATGATGAGTTTTCTGATGTAAGCGATAAATCGCCGATTTTGTTAATTTTGTTCGCCGTAATTAATACAACTTATACATGCTGATTATTGGTATAGCCGGAGGAAGTGGTTCGGGAAAAACCACGGTTGTCAATAAAATTGTTGACGCCATACCGGAAGAAACAGTAGCCGTAGTTCCCCAGGACGCTTATTATTATGATAACGGTCATTTAACTCAGGAAGAGAAGTTGAAAATCAACTTTGACCACCCCAATTCCATCGAATGGGAATTGTTGATTGAACAAATCGACCGCTTGCGTTCAGGTCACAGCATTCAAATGCCGATGTACAATTATGTTACCTGTGCGCGGGCTAAGGAAACAATAACTATTGAACCGAAAACTGTTGTTATTGTCGAAGGTATTTTAATATTGGGGAACGAAGAACTTCGCAAACGCATGGACATCAAATTGTTTGTTTCAACTGATAATGATGACCGGCTGATTCGTATTATGCGTCGGGATATTGTGGAGAGAGGGCGCTCTTACAATGATGTGTTGAAACACTATGAAACTTTCGTGAAGCCCATGCATCAGCAATTTATTGAACCCACAAAACTTTTCGCTGATGTGATCATTCCGCAGGGAGGTGAAAATCAGGTGGCTATCGACATGGTTGTTTCGCGAATTAAGATGAATTTACACATTTAAAGAACAATGAACGAAATAGGTAATGTGAAGTCTCCTTGTATTCATGTATGTACGCATGACACAAATGATATTTGCCTGGGTTGTTACCGGAGTCTCGGAGAGATCAGGAAATGGTATAAATGTACCGATAGCGAAAAGCAGGAAATTATAAAAAATGCCGAAAAAAGGAGATCCGAAAAGGACCATGACGACCTGTACGGACACTATGTGTAAAAATAGCTGTTCGGGATGGTAAACCCCGAACAGTAAAATAAAATGTAGATCTAAGTTACAATCACTCTTTCCGCTCTTTCTTCTCCATAAAATGACTGACCACGAGGCCGATGCCGCCAAACAGAAAGATCATCGAAAAGTAAGCGGCTTCATTATTCAACGTAGTGGTTTCAACCAGTACGGCGCCGATTATTAATCCAATGGCCACGCCGATAAAAAGTAAACCAAGTTTCAAAGCGTAAAAGTTAAAGTCCTTCTTACTTACCAGAAGGGAAGCATCAACGCCTTTTTCAATGAGGGCCATCCGTTCTTTTTTTCTGACCAGAAGGTGAATAACACCATATGTGAATCCGAATATGATTGCTACAATAAAAACAGCTACGATTTCTTCCATTGTTAATGATTTTTAGGGTTAAATAATCTAACTTTTCCTTTATGACGCAGTTAAGTTCATCCGGTTACAAAGTTTTTGATAATTTTGTAACATCCGAATCGGTTGAAAAATGAAAATTCTCATAAAAACAAGCCGGAAAATGATCTTTTTGAATATTAAAAAAAGAGATTCTCTCTTTTAATGAATACGGCTGTACAGCTATCCTGTTAATTTATTAAATTTCTTGTATTCATTAAAATAATAAAACAATGGATTTACCTTTTTCGGAATCATATAAAATTAAAATGGTGGAGCGTATCCACCGGAGTTTCCGTCCGGAGAGAGAAACCTGGATCAAAGAAGCCAGCTATAATCTTTTCAACCTGAGAAGTAACCAGGTTTATATTGATTTGCTGACTGATTCGGGTACTGGTGCCATGAGCGATAAGCAGTGGTCAGAACTGATGTTAGGCGATGAGAGCTATGCGGGAGCATCATCTTATTACAAAATGAAAGAGGCCATAAACGAGATTACTGGTTTCGATTATTTTCTACCTACGCACCAGGGGCGGGCAGCAGAGAACGTGCTTTTTTCGGCCATGATAAAAGAGGGTGACATCGTTCCCGGGAATACCCATTTCGATACAACTAAAGGCCACATTGAATTTCGTCATGCGCATGCCATTGACTGTACTATTGATGAAGCTTTCAACACCACACTGGATTATCCTTTTAAGGGTAATATTGATGTGGATAAATTGGAAAAAGTCCTGAAAAGCCATTCAAAAGAAGTGATTCCGCTGATTATTGTTACAATTACCTGTAACTCATCGGGCGGACAACCTGTGTCAATGGCCAACATGAAAGCCGTACGTGAAATGGCTGATAAATATGGTATCAGGGTGTTTTACGATTCAGCCCGCTTTGCCGAAAATGCCTATTTCATTAAAACGAAAGAAAAGGGTTATGCCGGTAAAAACATCCGCGAGATTGTCCGTGAAATGTTCTCATATGCTGACGGGATGACCATGAGTAGTAAAAAAGACGCCATTGTTAATATGGGCGGATTTATCGGCTTCCGCGAAAAAGAACTGTTCGAAAAGGCCAGCATGTACAATATTCTTTTTGAGGGATTTATCTCTTACGGTGGCATGTCGGGCCGCGATATGAATGCCCTGGCACAGGGACTTTATGAGGGAACCGATTTCAATTATCTGGAAACAAGAATCAGGCAGGTGGCTTACCTCGGACAGAAACTGAAAGATTATGGAGTTCCGTTACAGTATCCCTTTGGCGGGCATGCCATTTATGTAGATGCCAAACGTTTTTTACCCCATTTTCCGGTAGAAGAATATGTGGCGCAAACATTGGCTGTTGAACTCTATCTGGAAGGAGGTATCCGGGGAGTGGAAATAGGAACACTCCTGGCTGACCGCGATCCGGAAAGCGGAAAAAATCGTTATCCCGAACTGGAGCTTGTACGTCTGGCTATTCCACGGAGAGTTTATACAAACAACCACATGGACTATGTATTTGCCGCTCTAGCCAATGTATACGACCGTAGGCACGAGATAAAAAGTGGGTTTAAAATCGTCAAAGAAGCGCCTATCTTGCGCCACTTTACCGTTGAGTTAGAAAGAATTTAAAATTGATGGAGTACACGGCAAAATATAAAAAATATGAGCGGTTGTGCCGCCAGATCAAAGAGTTGATAAAAAAGAGCAGCAACAATCCGGTGTCTAATATGTCCACTATGATTGCCGTGCTGCACCATAAAATACCTTGCTTTTTCTGGACAGGCTTTTATTTTCTGGTGGATGGCAAATTGCAGGTAGGTCCTTACCAGGGCTCATTGGCATGTATCGATCTGGCAAAAGATACGGGCATTTGCTGGGCAGTAATCAACACAAAAGAAATTATAGTGGTTCCTGATGTAGAAGAATTTTCGGGTCATATTGCCTGCGATAGTCGCTCGTGTTCCGAGATCGTTGTACCTTTATATAACGAAAAAAATGAACTATGTGGCGTGCTTGATGTGGACAGCCGTGAACTTAATTCGTTTGACGAAACGGACGCTTACTGGCTGGAAAAGATAAGCCGCCTGGTATATCATCCTAATGTTTAAAATGATGATTTATTCACTCCCGATAGTTTTAGTTATTTTACTTTCATTTCAGGTTTTTCCTGTGGCACTTGGTATTTCCGGAAAAGAAAATTTGAGAAATACC
>DGOT01000143.1:0-9246 GCA_002389465.1 Bacteroidales bacterium UBA4459
TTTAATATTGATCATCTATTTAAGGTTTTTGTGGTCACATAAAAAAAAGACGAACCGGACAGCTAGTGATTCGTCTTTATGCATAATGACGCAGTTGTGCATCATTACTTGTATTTTCATCTTTTTTCCTGATTAAAGAAAATTTCTTCATATCAGGACACAAATATACTTATGTATTCTCTTGGTTTAGTATTAATTTATTGACAAAACCTTCATAGTTTTTAACAATAGCATTTGTGTACTGCTATTATTTTGCTTCAGCCGCAGGAACCGGATACTGAGCCATGATGGCTTCCACTGCTTTTGGAATGGTTTCATCTCTTGTGCCGGGGTCGCTGTCAACAGTTTTTTGTCCGGTGCCTTCCCATATAAGTTTCTGTTCTTTGGCATCAAACACGTCACATATCAAGGTGCCTACAGTATAATCATATGTATGATAACTAGTTGTTGAGAATCCGCCTCCCCAGCCCCAGCCAGGGCCATACCCGTAATAACCACCACCATAATAAGGTCCTCCGCCAAAACCGGTTGTGGTTGCTGCAGTTTCCTGCTTTTGCTGTGTCACAATATAGAGGGCAACAACCAGTTCACCCCCCTCCTTTGTATAGGTCATTCCTCTATTGTCAAATTCTTTGGCAAAGGTTTTTTCAATACGATCTTTGTCTAACTGATTTAAGATCTGATCACTATTATTGGCCCAGCCATAATAAGAATAAGTTTTGTATTGGGTGAAGTCCACCGAATGGTCATAATCCGAGGATACCTTGATTGATGAGCAACCTGCCAGAAATAAGGCAACCACGCTAAAGACTAAAATGGTATTTCTCATTGATGTAAATTTTAAAATGATCTTTCAAAGATATGAAACTTTGCTTAAAAAGATTTGAGAAAGAATTTAAAGATTTCTCAATTTATGGTTATTTCTTGTTCGGAGATCTAATATTCATCCCAGCTTTTAACAGTCAACTGCTCCAATCCATATCTCGTGATGGCATAAATAAAAGCACTTGCCAGCCGGGCGTTGGTTATAAGTGGAATGTTGAAGTCAATGGCCGCCCTGCGAATAGTGTAATCGTTATTCAACTCGTCCTTCGACAGGTTTTTCGGAATGTTGATTACCAAGTCGATCTTACGTTGTTTCAGTAAATCGTAAGCGTTGGGTTGTTCATCAACATCGGGCCAGTAAATCATAGTTGTTTCAATTCCGTTTTTACTGAAAAAGTCGTGTGTGCCTTTGGTGGTAAAGATTTCATAACCACGTTCGGCAAGTATCCGGCCGCTTTCCAGCAATTCTGCTTTGGATCGCGTGTCACCAGATGAGATCAGGATGCTCTTTTCAGGGATACGATAACCAACCGAAAGCATAGACTTGAGAATGGCTTCGTAATAATCATCGCCGATGCAACCCACTTCGCCAGTCGAAGCCATGTCCACGCCCAGCACAGGATCAGCCATGCTTAAACGCGAAAAAGAAAACTGAGAGGCCTTAACACCAATGTGATCGATATCGAATAATGATTTGTTAGGTTTTTCTACTTTCTCTCCCAGCATGATGTGCGTGGCATAATCAATAAAATTAGTTTTCAGCACTTTGGAAACGAACGGAAAGCTCCTGGAAGCTCTCAGGTTACACTCGATCACTTTGATGTCGTTGTCTTTAGCCAGAAATTGTATGTTGAAAGGCCCGCTGATGTGCAATTCACGGGCAATCTGCCGGCTGATCTTTTTGATCCGGCGGATGGTCTCCACATATACTTTCTGAGGCGGGAACATGATGGTGGCATCGCCTGAATGAACCCCTGCAAATTCAATGTGTTCGGAGATAGCATAAACGACGATTTCCCCGTCATCGGCGACAGCATCCATTTCAATTTCTTTAGCATTTAACAGGAATTTTGAAACAACTACGGGGTATTGTTTGGATACCTGGGTAGCCAATTTGAGAAAATGTTCCAGTTCCTCTTTGTTGGAAACCACATTCATAGCAGCACCAGAAAGTACATAAGATGGGCGGATGAGGACAGGGAAACCCACTTTTTCGGTAAAAGTAAAAATGTCTTCGATGCTGCTCAACTCTTTCCATTCCGGCTGGTCCACGCCAATCTTGTCGAGCATGGCGGAAAATTTGTGTCGGTTTTCGGCCCGATCGATGAAGACAGGGGAGGTGCCCAGGATGTTTATATCCTGCCGGTAGAGCCGCATGGCCAGGTTGTTTGGGATCTGTCCGCCGGTGGAAACAATCACACCAAAGGGCTGTTCCAGATCGGCAATGTCCATAACGCGCTCAAAACTCAGCTCGTCAAAATAGAGGCGATCGCAGATGTCATAGTCTGTACTCACAGTCTCAGGGTTGTAGTTGATCATCACCGAGCGGTATCCTTTCTTTTTGATTGTATTCAAAGCATTCACACTTGACCAGTCAAACTCCACACTGCTGCCGATCCGGTAGGCACCTGAGCCGAGAACGATCACCGAATTGTAGTCGTTTTCAAAAGTGATGTCGTGCTCTTCACCGTGGTAGGTCAGGTAGAGGTAATTTGTTACGGCCGGATGTTCGGCGGCCAGGGTGTCGATCTGTTTGACGTACGGAATGATATTTTTTGCTTTCCTATGGTCTCTGACCTGAAGAATCTCCTCATCGGTAGCACCGATTTCTTTGTTCTTAAAAAGAATACGTGCTATTTGAAAGTCAGAATATCCCTGCTTTTTAACATAGAGTAAAAAATCGTCAGGAATTTCTGAGATATCAGAATACATAAGGAGCTCATTTTCCGTGTCCATGATATTTTTCAATTTTTCCAAAAACCAACGATCAATCCTGGTTAGTTGATAAATATCCTCAACGGTATAGCCCTGTTTAAAAGCTTCGGCAATAACAAATATCCTTTTGTCCGTAGGGTTAAGGAGCTCACGTTCCAGATTTTCGATTACCAGTTCTTTGTTGCTGACAAAGCCATGCATACCCAGCCCAACCATACGAAGCCCTTTTTGGATGGCTTCTTCAAAACTTCTTCCGATGGCCATTATTTCACCTACGCTCTTCATACTCGAACCAATTTCTTCTGAAACGCCTATGAATTTATTCAAGTCCCAACGGGGAATTTTAACCACCAGGTAATCCAGTGCCGGCTCGAAAAAGGCCGTAGTTGTTTTGGTAATGCTGTTCTTCAGCTCATGAAGTCCGTAGCCCAACGCCAATTTTGCAGCAACAAAAGCAAGTGGATAGCCGGTCGCTTTGGAAGCCAAAGCACTGGAACGCGACAGGCGGGCATTGACCTCGATGACGCGGTAATCTTCCGAAAACGGATCCAAAGCGTATTGTACATTACATTCGCCGACAATCCCGATGGATTTCACAATTTCAATGGACAACTGGCGCAGTTTGTGGTATTCACGGTTGGTAAGGGTTTGCGAAGGCGCTACCACAATGCTTTCGCCGGTATGGATGCCCAGCGGGTCGAAGTTTTCCATGTTGCATACGGTGATGCAGTTGTCATAACGGTCGCGCACTACTTCGTATTCCACTTCTTTCCATCCTTTTAGCGATTTTTCCACCAATATCTGGTTGGAGTAGGAGAAGGCTTTGCCGGCCAGTTTTTCGAGCTCATCTTCGTTCGAACAGAAACCACTTCCCTGGCCCCCTAACGTAAATGCCGCCCTGACGATGATAGGATAGCCTATTTTTTCAGCTGCTATAAGGGCATCGTTTGTGTTTGTTACGGCAACAGATTCCGGTGTATTGACATTAATAGACCTGAGTTTGTCGGCAAATTTCTCACGATCTTCCGTTTCCATAATAGCAGCCACCGAAGTGCCCAGCACTTTCACCCCGTGTTTTTCCAAAATGCCCTGTTCAAACAAAGCAACTCCGCAGTTGAGGGCAGTCTGTCCGCCAAAGGCGAGAAGGATACCCTGCGGTTTCTCTTTCTCGATGATCTTCTCTGCGAAATAGGGCGTAACGGGCAGGAAATAAATTTTGTCGGCAATTTCTTCAGATGTCTGTACCGTGGCAATGTTCGGGTTTACCAGGATGGTGGAGATACCTTCTTCTTTCAATGCTTTAAGTGCTTGTGATCCGCTGTAGTCAAATTCGCCTGCTTCGCCAATCTTCAGGGCGCCGGATCCGAGGATAAGTGCTTTTTTTATTTCTTCCATGATTCAATCTCTTTTATGAACTCCCCAAACAAAAACGCCGTATCTGTTGGCCCGCTGGAGGCCTCAGGGTGAAACTGGGTGGTGAAGATAGGTTTTGAACTGTGCTTTAGCCCTTCGTTGCTGCCGTCATTCAGGTTCTCAAAGTAAATTTTCCATTCATCAGGAATACTTTCATTTTTAACGGCATAACCATGATTCTGGGAGGTCAGATAAGCTTTGTTGGTGCCGGTTTCCAAAACGGGCTGGTTGTGGCTCCGGTGTCCGAATTTTAGTTTGTACGTTTCAGCACCCGAAGCCAGTGCTGTCAACTGATGACCCAGGCATATGCCGAATATAGGCTTCCCTTCTTGCAAAGACTCTTTCAGATTATGGATAGTAGGCACACACATAGTCGGGTCGCCAGGTCCGTTGGAGATGAACAGACCGTCGTAATCTTCCTTCGTGTAGTCATAGTCCCATGGCACCCTGATGACGGTAGTGTCGAAACGAAGCAAATAGCGAATAATATTCAGTTTAACGCCACAGTCGACCAGTAGTATCCTGTGCTTTCCGCTGCCGTATATTTTCTTTTCCCTGACGCTGACTTCATCCACAAGGTTCGTCTGATTGGGATCGTAAAAAACAATGTCTTCGTCAAAAACGATCTTTGCCAGCATAGCGCCTTTTTCGCGAATGATTTTGGTCAGCTTGCGCGTGTCGATGCCGAACAAGCCTGGAATTTTCTCTTCTCTCAACCAATCGCCTAAACTTTTAGCTGCGTTCCAGTGGTTAAATTTCTCGGTATAATCTGATATGATCAATGCCGTTATATGGATGTGTTCCGATTCAAAATGTTCCGGCATGTTGTTGCTGATTGTTTGGGCAGGCACACCATAGTTTCCAACCAGCGGGTAGGTGAGTACAAGTATCTGACCACGGTAAGAAGGGTCGGTCAGACTTTCGGGATATCCGGTCATGGCCGTGTTGAATACGATTTCTCCCCCCACTGAGTTTTCGTATCCAAACGAGTAACCTTTGAACTCCGAACCGTCCTCAAGGACCAATTTTGCTTTTATGTATTTCTTTTTCATATTTCACGGGCATAAAAAAAGACGGAAAACCGTCTGGATGAATAAATAAGGATTGCTATGGACAACAGATGAGTATAGGTTACCGCTTTGGGCCGAACAAATTATTATCATACTGAATAGCAAAAGTAGGGTACGGCTGGATATGTCAGATGAAAGTTAGTAGTCATTTTTACACGAGTTTTTAACAAAGGGAACGGTATTTTAATTTAGTTTTGATGTTGTTTTAATTCCTAATTAAGAGAGCTTACCTGATTAATAATTATAATATGTTAAATATGAAAAAGTTACTTGTCATTTTAGCGGTAATAATGTTGCTGCCTTCTGCTATGGTCAATGCTCAGGACAAGAGCAAAGACAAAGCCAAATTCAAAGAGTATGAACCGGGTTATTACCAGAATTTCATACTGAAAGATGTTCATGCTGTGAAGCAAGAACAAAATAAAGTTGAAAAGCATAAGTATTTCCAGATGGACCAGTCCGGGCTGGATTTACCCAACAAAGTGTCTGATTACAAGGATCACACTTACGGGCATTTTCCACCTACGTCACAGGGAAATACGGGCACTTGCTGGTGCTTTTCAACCACTTCTTTTTACGAGTCGGAGGAACACCGCCTGTTTGACAAAGATGTGCGGTTGTCTGAAATGTTCACGGTCTATTGGGAATATGTGGAGAAAGCCAAAGGGTATTTGAACACCAGAGGCAAATCTTTATTTGACGAAGGTTCAGAATCTAATGCCGTAGCGAAGATTTATAAAAAATACGGTGCTGTGCCCCGTTCGGTCTATGACGGGTTGATTGGCGGCCGGAAGTTTTATGACCATTCAGGGATGATGAAAGAAATGAAATCCTACCTTGAAAATGTCAAGGCCACCAATGCCTGGAATGAAGAAGAGACTGTGGCTACCATTAAATCCATTATGAATCATTATATGGGAGAGCCGCCCACAGAATTTGATTACGAAGGACAGCATTACTCACCCAAGTCATTCTTAAAAGATTATCTGCAACTGAACATGGATGATTATGTGGAGGTGCTTTCCTACGTGCAGCAACCTTTCTGGCAACAGGTGGCGTATGAGGTGCCCGACAACTGGTGGCACAGTAAAGCTTATTACAATGTTCCCTTAGATGTTTACATGGAGATTGTTAATAATGCCATCGAAAACGGTTACACTATGAGTATTGGCGGAGATGTATCGGAAGCAGGTTTTTCGCGTGTTACAAATACTGCTTTGGTCCCTGATTTTGACATTCCATCGGCTTATATTGATGACAATGCTCGTCAGTTCCGGTTCTCCAACAAAACCACTACTGACGACCACGGTATGCATATGGTGGGTTATCTGAAAGATAAAGACGGGAAAATGTGGTACCTGATCAAAGACTCCAGTTCCGGTTCGAGAAACATTGGTGAAGACAGTCCCGAATTCGGATATTATTTCTTCAGTGAAGAATATGTGAAGCTGAAAATGATGGGGGTTACTGTTCATAAAGACGCTTTGAAGAAATACATGAAAAAGTTTGAATAGGGTTATAAAAAATTGCTAATATTGTTTGGCGATTAGCGGCAGTAGCTCAGTTGGTAGAGCATCAGCTTCCCAAGCTGAGGGTCGTGGGTTCGAGTCCCATTTGCCGCTCATAAAAAAACCTCCCTAGTCTGGGAGGTTTTTGTTCATAATTACTTATTTCTGTTATTACAGTTTGTGCTCCTTTGCAAAGTCGTTTAGAATGCCTTCCAGTGTCGGGTAACCAATTTCCTGCAAATCGTAATAAACACGGGTGCTGGGCTTGCTGATTTTGATGATTCGTTGCAAATCAATAGGTGTGCCAATCACAACTGCATCACAGTTTGTATTGTTAATTGTAGCTTCAAGGTCTCTCAGTTGCTGTTCACTGTATCCCATAGCCGGTAATAAGGTGCCAATGTTCGGATAAATCTCGAAAGTTTCCGAAAGTTTGCCAACGGTGTAAGGCCGTGGGTCAATTAACTCGGCTGCACCGTATTTCATGGCGGCAACCGTGCCTGCTCCCAACTTCATTTCACCGTGGGTTAATGTAGGGCCATCTTCAACTACCAACACTCTTTTTCCTTTAATTACAGACGGATCATCCACTTTTATCGGCGAAGCTGCATCAACAACGATGGCATGAGGAGCTACTTTGGCAATGTTCTCGCGAACTGTCTGAATAGCTTCAGGAGCAGCAGTGTCCATTTTGTTGATAATGGCTACATCTGCCATACGTAAGGTAACTTCTCCCGGGTAATATTTCAGCTCATGGCCCGGACGATGCGGGTCAACAACGGTCATGTTCAGATCGGGTTTATAGAAGGGGAAGTCGTTGTTTCCACCGTCCCACAGGATCACATCACAACCATCCGGATCTTCCTCGGCAGCGCGTAATATAGCTTCATAGTCAACACCTGCATAAATAACATTGCCACGAACAACGTGGGGCTCGTATTCTTCCATTTCTTCGATGGTGCATTTGTGTTTTTCCAGGTCGTCAATAGTAGCAAAACGTTGTACGGCCTGGCGAGCTAAGTCGCCATAAGGCATGGGGTGACGGATAGCTACGACTTTCAAACCTTTTTCCATTAGGTATTCAATCACTTTTCTGGAAGTCTGGCTTTTGCCACATCCGGTTCTTACAGCGCCAACTGCAATTACTGGTTTTGTGCTTTCAACCATAGTATCTCCAGGGCCCAATAAAATAAAGTTGGCTCCTGCAGCATTGACTATGGCCGAAATGCCCATCACTCTTTCATAAGGCACATCACTGTATGCAAAAACACAATCATCAACGTTTAACTCTTTGATCAGTTTAGGCAAGTCAGACTGATCGTAAATAGGTATTCCATCGGGGTAAAGGTCGCCGGCCAGCACAGATGGGTACTTGCGGCCGTCAATGTCGGGAATTTGTGCTGCCGTGAAAGCAACAACATTGTATAATTCATTTCCACGGAAATAGGTGTTAAAGTTGTGGAAATCCCTACCGGCCGCACCGATAATAATTACATTCTTTTTCATATTTATTTAATTATTTTTAATGTGACAGATTGATTTAAAATAATGTCCGGCAAAGGTATAATTTTTAATTATTTTCCGATGTTAAGTTGTTAACAATTAAGCTAATTTAAAGCCAATTTAAATGTGACGTTCGTTTCCTTGTTTTTATAATTTTGCACAAAGAACAATTAGCATATGATTGAGCACAAAATAGAAACCGCTTTAAGGCAGGCATGCAGCATTTTATATCATGCAGAGATTCCGGATAATAAACTTCAGGTACAAAAAACAAGAGCCGAGTTTGAAGGAGATTACACAATTGTTGTTTTTCCTTTTCTCTCTGTTTCGCGAAAATCACCTGAGAAAACTGCCAAAGAACTGGGCAGCTGGATTGAGAATAATATGGCAGATATTGTGGGGTTTAATGTTATTAAAGGGTTCTTAAACCTGTCTGTGTCGACAGATTACTGGCTGAACTTCTTTAAAAGGGAAAGAGAAAATAACTTGTTTGGAAAGGTGACACCTGATACCGATCAACCTGTCGTTCTGGAGTATTCGGCGCCCAATACAAACAAGCCGCTTCATCTGGGGCATATAAGAAATAATCTGTTGGGATGGTCGGTTTCGGAAGTTTTAAAAGCCAGTGGTAAAAATGTAATGAAGGTCAACCTGATCAACGACAGGGGGATCCATATCTGTAAATCGATGCTGGCGTGGCAGAAGTGGGGCGAAGGAAAAACACCGGATAGCGAAGGTGTAAAAGGAGATAAGTTTGTGGGGGATTATTATGTGCTGTTCGACAAAGCCTTTAAAAAGGAAGTTTCCGGTTTGATGGAAAAGGGGATGGATAAAGAAGAGTCAGAAAAGAATTCCACTTTACTGAATGAAGCAAAGGAAATGCTGAAAAAGTGGGAACAGGAAGATAAAGAAGTGAGAAAGTTGTGGGCGGAAATGAACGGGTGGGTTTATAACGGATTTGACGTGACCTACCAACGGATGGGTGTTGATTT
>DGOT01000143.1:9281-13017 GCA_002389465.1 Bacteroidales bacterium UBA4459
TATAAAAAAGATGACGGTTCTGTATGGTGCGACCTGACGGACGAAGGACTTGATGAGAAACTTCTTCTTCGGGCTGACGGAACATCTGTATATATGACACAGGATCTGGGAACTGCCCAGTTGCGGCATGATGATTTCGACCCTTCGGAACTGGTTTATGTAGTTGGCAACGAACAGATCTATCATTTCGACGTCCTGAAAAAGATCCTGAAAAAACTGGGCAGAGAGTGGGCTGATCATATTTTTCACCTGAGCTATGGGATGGTGGAACTGCCGTACGGGAAAATGAAATCACGCGAAGGAACTGTAGTGGATGCTGATGACCTGATGGACGAAATGACTTATACGGCTCGTAAGACTTCCGAAGAGTTGGGGAAATTTGATGATTTCACACCGGAAGAATCGGGGAACCTTTACCGGATGATTGGCTTGGCAGCCATCAAATATTTTATACTGAAAGTCGACCCAAAAAAGACGATCCTCTTCAATCCGGAAGAATCAATAGACTTCAACGGAAACACAGGGCCCTTTATTCAATACACGCATGCGCGGATCAGGTCGGTATTACGTAAAGCAGAAAAACAACATATAGAATACATATCTAATAACCCGTTACCTGATAATCTGGGTGAGAAGGAGAAATCATTACTAAGAATACTCCACGAATACCCTCAGATCATTCAGCAGGCAGCTGAAAACCTCAGCCCGGCATTGATTGCCAATTTTGTGTATGAACTGGCGAAGGAATACAACCAGTTTTATCATGAATTGCCCATGCTGAAAGAACCCGAGACAGCCAAACGTAATTTCCGCCTGGGGCTCTCTGGTTTTGTGGGCCATACGATCAAATCAGCCATGGGTTTGTTAGGTGTTGAGGTGCCGGAAAGGATGTAAATTTTTTAATACTACTTTTTGTTCTTACCAAAATTCAGCCACTTTTTCCGGATGTAAGGCATGAAGAAGGAGATCACAGCTAACAGGATGATGATCAAACTTCCAGGCCGGGTGAAAAATTCAATCCATTCCCCTTTTACCAGAGAAAGCCGCAAGTTCTCTTCAATCATTTTTCCCAGTATCAGCCCGAGAACAACCGGAGCCGTCGGGAAGTCACCTCTTTTCAGTAACCATCCCATGATACCAAATGCAATGCATACTCCAACATCGAAAACGGAGTTCTGGATAAAATAACTACCTATAAACGAAAGGGCGAGAATGATTGGGTAAAGTAAAGATTTAGGGGCAGCTATGATCCTTATCCAGAGTTTATTTCCCAGCAAGCCTATCAGGAACATAAAGATATTGGCAAAGAACAGACTGATGAAGATGCCGTACACCAGTCCTGCTTCTTTGGTGAACAGTTCAGGGCCGGGGTCCAGTTTGTGGATCATCAGTGCACCGATAAGTACTGCCGTGGAGGCACTGCCGGGAATGCCAAGCGTGAGCAAGGGAACCAATGCTCCGCCTACAGAGCCGTTGTTAGCTGCTTCAGGGGCCGCCACTCCTTCCAGCGACCCATGTCCGAATTCTTCGGGATGTTTGCTGCTGCTTTTTGCTTGGTCGTAAGCAATAAACGTGGCAATCGTACCGCCAGCACCGGGAATACAGCCAACAAGTGTTCCGATCACAGACGATTTCATTATTACAGATTTCAGTTTTAAAAGTTGCTTTACCCGCAGCTTATCCGAAAGGTTCACACGAGCTGATTTTTTCTTCTCTTTGTAATCCCCTTTTTCGATGCTGTAAAAGATTTCGCCCAGGGCGAACAGCCCGATCAGGGCTGGTATGAACTCGATACCGTCTGCCAGATCTGGAATGCCCAGAGAAAACCTGGAAAAGGGGAGCTCCGTATCAAATCCTATGGTTACAAATAAAAGGCCAATTCCCGAAGAAATGAATCCCTTCAAAGGGCTTTTCCCTGCCAAAGAAGAAATAATAGTGAGGCCAAAAACACCTAAGGCAAAATACTCATATGATTCGAACGAAAGAGCCAGTTTTGCCAGGGGGACTGAAAATAGTATCAGGATAATCGTACCCACCAATCCTCCAACAGTGGAAGCTGTTAGTGAAGTAAGCAAAGCATGCAGCGGTTTCCCCTTTTTTGTCAGTTCGTAACCATCGAAGGTAGTGGCCACAGCGCCGGGTGTTCCTGGTGTATTAATGGCAATAGCCGTGATGGATCCACCATAATTGGATGAGAGGTAAACCGAAACCAGCAGGACCAAAGCACTAATGGGATCCAAACCGAAAGTGACAGGAAGCATGAGCGCTACGCCAATGGAAGGAGAGAGGCCGGGGAGCACCCCTACGATAATTCCGATAACAACGCCAATAAGCATCATCATTATGGGAAGGAATTGTCCGAATTCCTGTAAGCCTAACCAAAGATTATTTAAAATTCCCATAATTCAGGTTATAAAAACCACCAGCCCAATGGTAGGTCGATGTGCAACAATTCATTAAAAACAAGATAGCTGAACAAAACAAAACCAAATGCATTGATTGTCATTATGCTGATTTTGCGGTATGTTAATAAATACATCGCAGATAAAATAAAAACCGGCGTTGTGATATAATACCCAATCCACTGCATCGTAACAAGATAAATTAGCAGAAGAGTAATAATGATCAAGACCGTTCCCGGAGATGTAAGCCTGGTAACAGGTTTATTGCTTTCTGATCTGAAGATCAATAAAACACTTAGTAAAATTAATACGATAATCCATATCCTCGGCATAAGTGAGGGGCTTGTAATAACAACAGATTCAGGTATTTGAAACAGGAAAGTCAGGTGTAGAAAAAAAAACGAAATACTCAAAATTCCTCCGGCAACTATCTGGTCATAGTTGAATCTGTGGGTATGGAAGCGATTATACGCAAATATTGAGAAAAACACCGCCAGAGCAATCAGTATAAAAATTATTACAGGATGGACAGAGCTTTCCTTTATGTAATTGACCAACATGCCTGCTTTTTTCAGGTAATGGTTTGTTTCAGCAGTTTCATCAACTATTCTTTGGGTAAACTCATCTTTTCCTTCAAAGTTTGAAAACACAAATGATTCATTACAGTAGTTTATCCATTCTTCATCGAGCACAACTTTCTGAAGAATTCCGGTGACATACCGAATTGCTTCTTCGGGAACTCCTCTTTTATAGGCAAATCCTCTCCACATAGACTCGTTCATATCATACCCTTGTTCTTTGAATGTAGGAACATCCGGGAGGGGTGTAAGCCGTTCATCACTGGTAATGGAAATAATGCCCAGTCCGGTTTTCCCTCTCACATCAGCAGGATTGCCTACATAAACGGCTGCCTCATCCCGCATTAGGGCAAGCACAGCCTGCGGACCACTTTTGTAGTCAATCCATTGTGTATTATGAATCTCCAGTGTTTTCCAGCATTTCATGGCCATTAGGTGGTCGCGGCTTCCAGTTCCCGGGCCAATCCATACCTGGGTATAGTCTTCCCTGCCGGCATCCCGTATAAGATCTTCAAGTGAGTAGAAGTTTCTTGATTTGTTAGCTATCAGAGCTTCGGGGTCAGACACCATATTGGCAATAAACAGGAAGTCGTTCATGCTGACTTTACTTTTGTTCACCATTACGGTGGAGAGAAAGGATTTAGTGACACCAAGCAGGGTATAACCATCTGCTTTCATGTCAAGTACATGCTGCATGGCAACAAGCCCCTGCGTTCCTGTTCGGTTCTCGACTACAAATGCAACATCGCTGTGTTT
>DGOT01000297.1:0-1839 GCA_002389465.1 Bacteroidales bacterium UBA4459
ATACTTTATTTAACCGTTCCCGCATATCAATTTCTATGGTCGGGATCAGATGAAAAAGCAGGTCATTTTCGGAGATATAAAATAAACACATTAACAGCATTATTCGAAAAATACCGGTTTGATGTTTTATATCAAACCTATTTCTTTTCGTTTCTTTTGTTCCCGATTTATCTGTTTCGCACTATTCCCTATCTCATTGGGAAGAAAAAAAGAGCTCTCTCCCGGCGTAAAGCAATCAAACAACATAAATCGGGAGAAAAACTAAATTGGCTTTTGAACCTGGTTTCATCCGTCGATCTAAATGCAATTAAAAATAGGAAATCGCTTCGTTTTGGCAGTAGTTGCCTATCGATTTATAAAGTACCTTTAAGTTAGGGTCGCGGAATAAAATAAATCCACAATGAAACCCATTATTACATCGTTCCAGTATTCCATTATTCTCCGCCGTAGGCGGATGAGCATAGCGAACTAAGTTTTTTATGTATCGAATTCCATTTAATCGCCCGTTCATTGTCGGAAAAGAGCTTTATTATATTGCACAGTCCGTGCTAAGCGGCAAGATAGCCGGGGACGGCCTGTTTACAAAGAAATGCGAACGATTTTTGGAAAACAGGTTTGATTCCGACCGGTTTTTACTAACTCATTCCTGTACGGCTGCTCTGGAGATGGCCGCCATCCTTTGCAAGATCGGCCCCGGTGACGAGATCATATTACCTTCTTTTACCTTCGTTTCCACGGCAAACGCATTTTACCTCCGGGGAGCGAAAATGATTTTTGTCGATATTCGTCCCGATACCCTGAACATCGACGAAACCAAAATTGAAGAAGCGATTACGCCTCAGACCAAAGCAATTGTCCCCGTCCATTACGCCGGCGCTGCCTGTGAAATGGAAACAATCATGTCCATTGCGAAAGATCATGATTTGATGGTCGTGGAGGATGCCGCCCAGGGACTGGATGCGAAATACAAAGACAAATATCTTGGAACGATTGGAGATATCGGTGCATTCAGTTTTCATGAGACTAAAAACGTTATCTGCGGCGAGGGAGGTGCCATCTGTTTGAATTCGAAAAAGCTGATAGAACGAGCCGAAATCATCCGGGAAAAAGGGACCGATCGAAGCAAGTTCTTTCGAGGCGAGATAGACAAGTATACCTGGATGGATATTGGATCATCGTATCTGCCGTCCGATATTGTGGCCGCATTTTTGTTTGCCCAGCTTGAGAATATTGATCAGATTGGTTGGAAGAGGAAAAGCCTTTTTGATTATTACTACGATAGGTTACAGCCGCTGGCAGCTGAAGGGCATTTGGAATTGCCATATATTTCGAAAGAAAGCAGCAGCAACAATCATATGCTTTACATCCTGCTAAGAGATGAAGATGCGCGAAATGAAATCATCGACCGGATGAAATCAAATGATATTCTGTCGGTGTTTCATTATCTTCCCCTGCACCAATCTCCGGTGGGTCGTCAAATGGGATACGCTGACGGAGAACTTCCGGTAACGGAATCGATCAGCCGCCGCCTTCTCAGGCTTCCGTTTTACTATGAACTCACACAGAAAGAACAGAACCAGGTCGTCAATACAATAATAAAATACTTTTCGGCGTAATAACAACGCTTAAACAACGTACGATGGAGTTTTAGTCAATGAAAAGAGCACTGATAACAGGGATCACCGGTCAGGACGGGGCGTATCTGGCCGAGCTTCTGCTGGAAAAGGGATATGAGGTCCATGGCATTAAAAGGCGGTCATCTTCCTTCAATTCGGCTCGGGTGGATCACTTATACAAGGATCCGCATGAAGAGGATGTCCGATTTTTTATGCATTATGG
>DGOT01000297.1:1876-2801 GCA_002389465.1 Bacteroidales bacterium UBA4459
CTGGCTGCTCAAAGTCATGTCCAGGTCTCTTTTGAAACTCCGGAATATACGGCCAATGCCGATGCGTTGGGCACATTACGCATCCTTGAAGCGATACGGATGCTGGGTATGGAGAAACAAACCCGGTTCTATCAGGCTTCTACGAGTGAAATGTTCGGAAAGGTGTATGAAGTGCCTCAAAAAGAAACAACGCCATTTTACCCTAGAAGCCCTTATGGTGCAGCCAAGGTATACGCATACTGGATTACTGTTAATTACCGTGAGGCATATAATATTTTTGCATGCAATGGGATTCTCTTCAACCATGAATCTCCTATACGGGGAGAAACGTTTGTTACTCGTAAAATTACCAGAGGGGTGGCCAGAATCAAGCTCGGTCTTCAGGATAAGATTTTCCTGGGAAATTTAGATGCAAAAAGAGACTGGGGTTTTGCCAGGGAGTATGTCAGGGCCATGTGGTTAATGCTGCAACAGGATAAACCTGAAGATTTCGTGATTGCCACGGGAAAAACCCATTCGGTACGGGAATTAGTTGAAAAAGCGTTTAAGGAGGTTGATATCGAGATTATTTGGGAGGGCTCAGGGGGCGATGAGGTGGGAAAAAATGCCGCAACCGGTAGGGTCCATCTCCAGATCGATCCGACTTACTATCGACCGACAGAAGTAAATTACCTTATAGGTGATCCGACCAAAGCAAATGAAAAACTCGGTTGGGTTCACAGTACTTCGTTTGATGAGCTTGTAAAACTAATGGTTCAGAGCGACTTAGAAGAAGCCAAAAGAGATGAACTGTTTTTAAGAAAGGGTTTTAAACCATATAATAATTATGAATAAAACATCAAAAATATTCGTGGCGGGGCATACCGGTCTGGTGGGTTCTGCCCTAATCCGAAAGTTGCGAAAATCCGGATATAACAATATTGTC
>DGOT01000114.1 GCA_002389465.1 Bacteroidales bacterium UBA4459
AATTATGGCAAAAAAAATAAAACACACAACACCAAAACAGAAGCTAAAAACAACGGAAGAAAATTCCATTGAGGAACTTAAAAGTAAAATCAAACAACAAAAAAAGGCATTAACTAAAATTATTAAAAAATTTTCTAAAGAAGAAGATGAATCATAAGTATTAACGTGAATAAAATCAAAAAACTAACTGCCATGAAAAAAAATATTTTGTTCTATTACAGAAAGACCAGCAGTAAACTACTGCTACTTGTTGTTTTTCTGTTTACTCTTGCCATTTCCGCAAAAAGTCAGGAATTGAGTTCGAATGTGCTGTGCTCGGCAGGTGAAACATTTGCAGCACAGGGAAACACCCTCGAGTTTGTGCTTGGGGAAATCGCCACTGAATCATATACGACCCAAGGTCAGATACTTACCCAGGGATTTCTTCAGGGAAAACAGGGGGGTACTTCCGTTGACGAATCGATCTTAAAACATATGGATATTGCTGTTTATCCTAATCCTGCAACATCTCAAGTCATTGTCCAAAGCCGGGAAATACCGGACCAGGTGGAAATTATCAACATGCAAGGAAATACGGTTTTCGTTTCCGAACATCCGCAAAAATCCTTAACAATTAATATTTCTAGCCTGCCATCAGGTATATACACTATTAGAGTCAGCTTTATCAAACATATGCCTACAGTTAAAAAAATTGCCATAAAATAAATCAAACCACAAAAAAATGAAAAAACTACAACTATTATTTATCGCTATGATCCTATCAGGAGCTGTTATAGCACAGGCTCCGCAGAGTTTTAAATACCAGGCTGTTGCCCGCAATACTGACGGTGCAGCCATCGTAAACAGCCCCATCGGACTCAAATGTTCCATTCTCTCAGGTTCTGCTAATGGAAATGTTGTTTACAGTGAGACATTTGAACCAACCTCTAATAGTGTAGGCGTATTTGCCGTCACTATCGGTCAGGGCAATGTCTTGTCGGGTAATTTTTCAGACATTGGCTGGGGCACAGGTCCGTACTTTTTAAAAACAGCTATGGACATTTCCGGAGGAACCAATTATGTGGATATGGGAACTACACAATTTTTATCTGTTCCTTACGCACTCTATGCAGGCTCTATATATGTGCATTATGCTAATGATACGCTGTACATTGGTGATCAGTATGTGATTATTTCGGGTGGCGGCCCTCAACCAGGCACTGTTACTGACTACGACGGGAATACATACGAAACCATAACGATCGGCGAACAAACCTGGCTGAAGCAAAACTTACAATCGCTGCACTATGCTGATGGAACCCCAATCGACAGTGTGTGGGTTTATGAAAACAACGAAAGCAATGCTGCCGTTTGGGGGAGATTATATAACTGGGAAGCAGCAATGCACGGCGCTTCTTCCAGCAACAGCAACCCCAGCGGTGTACAGGGAGCCTGTCCTGATGGATGGCATATGCCCAGCAAAGCTGAATTTGAAGAATTAGTTGACTTTGTAGGCGCAGTTGGTGGCGGATGGAAACTTAAAGAAACAGGAACCCAATACTGGAATGAACCAAATTCCAACACCAATGAAAGTGGCTTTTCGGCCAGAGGAGCTGGTGATAAAGAACCGCTTTACAGCTTGTTTGAAAATTTAATGGAGTTGACACAGTTTTGGACATCTACCCAAAAATCAACCAGCAATGCGTACAATCTGATTTTATACAGAGGCCAGGGCGGTGCACCTATGCATGATAATCCTAAAGACTACGGCTTTTCCGTAAGATGTGTTAAAAATTAAATCATAATTAAATCATCATATAAAAAAATATCATGAAAAAGAAATACTATATTATTATTGTTATTTGCCTGACAAGCTTAGGCCTGACAGCACAATCAGTTATTACTCACAACGGAAACGCGCCTCAAATAGGCGACATCTATAATTTTTCGGGTACCATTGACTCCTTCGACCCGGGTCCGTCCGGAGCCGGACAAAACTGGGATTTCTCTGACATCACGCCCACGTTCTCCTCAACGTCAACAGCTGTTGCCCCGGAATCAACCCCTTTTGCCGGTGACTTTCCCGAGGCAACCATTGCTTTTGCCCAATCGGGAGACAATGAAACTTTTATTTTCAGCCAGATAAGCACATCAGAAATGCTGAATGTTGGCCTTGGTAATACTCCGAGTGGTGGGAATCCAATGGTTATCCACTATACAGATGCTGTAAAGTTATTGCAATATCCGTTTTCATACACCGATGCATATACCGACAGTTATTATACTGCTTACAGCCTTACGGAAGGAATGGTGACCCATGAATGGGGAACCATATCAGTAACAGCAGATGCATGGGGAAGCGTACTCACACCTGAAGGTACGTTTAACAATACTCTGAGGATTAAATCGGAACGCACGTACACCGACTCAGTGTGGGTGTCGGGCATCTTTGTTAACGCAGGTACTTATACCCAAACCGACTATCAATGGTACACGTCAACATCACATACTCCTGTTATCAGTATTTCTGTTACAGGTGACGGGTCATCGGTAACCTACCGCACAAATACCCTTGGTGTTGGAGAAGATTTCCTGATCCATTCACATATAAACATATTTCCAAACCCTGCAACAGACAGGATAAGTATCAAAGCTGATAAAATAATGAATCATATCAGTATCTTCTCTGTAAATGGCCGACAAATGGGGACAAGTTCTTCGCAAACAAGTTCGTCACATCAACAAACTATTGATGTTAGCAACTACCCAAAAGGAGTTTATCTTATTAAAGTAGGACTAGAAGATGGTAGCATAGTTACCGAAAGAATTGTTAAACAATAATATTCATTCTTAAAAACAATTCAACATGAAAACATTGAAGTATTTATTTATCCTCAGCCTCTTTGTTTTCGCCTTCTCGGCTTGCAAAAAAGAAGACGACACCGACAACAAACCGGAATACGACCACAGCCTGATCGTTGTCAGTACCAATCCGGAAGGAAATGCCGAAAAACTCATCTTTGTCAATCCCGTTGACGGAAAAGAGGTTTTTCACACTTCTCCTGATTTGGTTGGTATCAAAAAATTTGCAGCAGGTTACATGACTACAAACGTACTGTTAACCAGTCTGACAGGTTCCGATATAACAATAAACTCGCTATTTATCTGTGACGCTAAAACCGGAAGCCCTGTGAATGCACTTACCGGCGAAAATGAACTTAACGTGATGGACGTTTCCGGCTTCTCAACCGAATCGAAGATAGCGTTTACCGCGAAGCCCGCGTCAGGAGCCGAATATTACCAGCTTTATAGTATCAACGAAGACGGGAGTAATTTGGTTCATGCTTCCATACCATTTGAACCTGTTACAGGCCTAAATGGTGGAAGCTATGAATTACTCGATATAGAATCCCCCGCGGTTTCTCCGGATGGTCAAAAAACGGCCTTTAATGCCCATGTTGACAATACTGATTCTATACCCAACAGTATCTTTTACGATGGGGTGATGATTGAGAGTAGCGACAGATGTAAAAAGATACTCTATTGGGAACAGGGAAAAGACCGGGGAATCGACAATGTTTGCTGGACAAGGGATGGCCGGTTTCTAATCTTTATGATTAAAGATCAGGATAACAGTTTGCATAACTTAGTAAAAGCAGTGAACATTGAAAACAATAACATTACAGATCTTACTACCTCATTGGAGATTAACGGTGTTGGATTATGGAATCTGGCCACCTCTCCCAACGCCGATAAAATTGTTTTCACTCAGTATTTAAGCGGTGGCAGCGACCTATTTATTGCCGAATTTGAAACCCATGATGATGTACTGAT
>DGOT01000153.1 GCA_002389465.1 Bacteroidales bacterium UBA4459
GAGCTTACCTAGCTTTCCGTATCCATCTTGGGAAACCTCTTCTTGTAGTGCCTGACATATAAGCTGTGTTGTCTAAGTTAACGGAGCGGACATCTTCAATCGAATAAAACGCTTTAGGATTATGTTTGTTGACAATTGAAAGCACAGTTTTCGCCACCTGGCGTTTAGCAATCAGGAAAATTACATGAACCGGTCCGTTCTTGCCTTCAGCATCAATAGCAGTTAAACCAAATCCTTTTTCACGAAGGCTCTTTATCAATTCACTGGCATTTCTACTAGTAACAATACGGATGATCTGCATGCCCATGGCCAGTTTTTCTTCAACCCTGAGGCCAACATAATTACCAACGGCAAAGCCTGCGGCATAAGCGATGTAGGTGGCTACATTATCCAGGTTTTGCATGATCCGGGTAATGGCGATCAACCAGATCAATATCTCGAAAAACCCAAGTATGGGCGTTATTATTTTGTTACCACGAGAAATAAAGACAATACGCAATGTGTCAAGCGTAACATCCACTATCCTCGAAAAAAAGATCAAGAGGGGTAAAAGTCCGTATACAAACCAGTTTGAATCTAAAAAAGCGACTTCCATGATACATTAATTTTTAGGAGTGCAAAGGTTATTTAATTCTCCTTTACATGGATGAAAAAAAAGGCTTTTTCTTAATTCCCAGTAAAAATAAATAGATTAATGATCATGAAAAAGCCTCAGCGGAATGGACAAAGCTTTGCATATTTTTATATCAGAAATCAACCACATCCACAATTGCCAGATCTTTCGCCTCTTTCTTCGGCAGGATTGCCGCATGTCGGGCAATCTTCTCCATATACTTTTTCCGATTCTATTAAACAATATGATGATTCCTCATCGTTCCCACATACTCCCGAATACGAAGCTATCCTTATAAACTATTTGATTAAGCTAATAGCTAATCTTCATATTTAAAAGATACTTTTACTTTTGCACGGTAAGCTTCAACCTTTCCTTCCATATTAATCTGCAAATCCAAAGTTGAGATCTCTGCTATTCTGAGGTTGCGTAGGTTTTTTGAAGCCTTCATTACTGCATTTTCGGCGGCTTTTTCCCAAGACTCGGTGCTTGAGCCTACCAATTCGATGATTTTGTAAACACTGTCAGGCATGATCGTAGTTTTTAATATTAAATTGAATTTTTAGCTACTGCTAATTTACTCAATTATTGCCTGAAAGTCAAGTATTCATTACACTGAAACTACCCCGAAATTCATTTGGGTATGTTTCTTCCTGAATATTTCTTGTCTTTTGATGAAGTAAGCCAATATTGTATCAACTTATTTCAGGACGGAACAATTCAAAAAATTAATATAAACTATAATTTTATTCTTATTTAGAACATTTTTAAATAATTTGCATATGCTGACTTTTTATTATACTTTTGGCGGCCAAATAACACATTATAATGATAATCGGAGTTTTAAAAGAACCTGAATTTGAGAAACGGGTAAGTATTTTGCCTGAAGCTGTAAAAACGCTTAAAAAACTAAAAGCGGATATTTTTGTCAAAAAAGGAGCCGGTGAACGCGCTTATGCTTCCGATGAAGAGTATGCAGAAGCTGGAGCAAAGCTACTCGACATAAACAAAGTAATTGAAAAATCGGACGTTTTGTTATCGATCAACAAACCCGGTGAAAATGTTCTTAAAAGCCTGAAAAAAGGGCAGATCGTCATCAGCGTATTCAATCCGATGGGTGAAGAAAAATCGGTCAGAAGCCTTCTTAAAAGCGACCAGACCTATTTCAGCATGGATATGATCCCACGTACAACCCGTGGCCAGGCGATGGACATTCTGTCTTCTATGGCTACCGTATCGGGCTACAAAGCAGTGTTGGACGCAGCTATGCACCTGCCGAACTTTTTCCCGATGTTCATGACGGCAGCCGGAACCATCCGCCCGGCCAAAGTATTGATCCTCGGAGCAGGAGTGGCCGGACTGCAGGCCATTGCCACTGCCCGGAAACTCGGTGCCGTGGTTGAAGCTTTTGATGTGCGTTCAGCTGTCAAAGAACAGGTGGAAAGCCTGGGAGGAAAATTCGTTGAAGTGGAAGGCGCCGTGGAAGATGCCGCTGCCGGAGGTTATGCGGTGGAACAAACCGAAGAGTTTAAAGCCAAACAAAAGCAGTTGATTCATGACCATGCAGCCAAATCCAATGTCATCATTTGCACAGCCCAGATACCCGGAAAAAGAGCTCCACTGTTGATTGAAAAAGCAACTGTGCAGGCCATACATCCGGGATCGGTAATTATTGACCTGGCTGCTTCCTCCGGTGGAAACTGTGAACTGACGGAGAATGCCAAAACCGTAGTGAAACACGGTGTTACGATTGTGGGTAAATCAGACTATCCTACAGACATGCCGAACGATGCCAGCAGGATGTACGGCAACAACCTGGTAAATTTCCTGAAATTATTGATAGACGAGAACGGCGGGCTGAAACTCGATTTTGAAGATGAGATTGTCAGCGGAACCTGTATGATCCACGAAAATCAACTGATGAATGAACAGTTGCAACAGCTGTATGGATAATTTATAAATACAAAATAACCTGAACAATGGAACAAATCCTGATCTATTTCTATGAAAATAAAGAAGCACTATTTATCATTGCTTTAACCATATTCCTCGGTATTGAAGTTATTTCTAATGTACCTTCCGTACTGCACACACCCTTGATGTCGGGAGCCAATGCCATCAGTGGTGTAATCATTATCGGGGGCATTATCCTTTTAGGGCACACTGATCTTTCTACCATCAGTCTGAATATGATACTGGGCATTTTTGCTGTCATCTTCGGTACATTGAACGTAGTGGGTGGCTTTGTTGTTACCGACCGGATGCTTGAAATGTTTAAGAAAAAGAAGAAAAAATAATTATGGATACATATATTAGTCAAATAGGCGTAACCACCGGAGATGTTATTCTGGAATTCAGTTACCTGATAGCGGCCATAATGTTTGTTATCGGACTTAAATTTATGAGCCATCCCGAGACGGCCCGTAAAGGAAACATATGGGCAGCCGTAGGTATGGGACTTGCCATGGTAACAACCTTATTCTTGCATCGTGAAAACGGGCAAACTATTTCGCTGATTAACGGTATGGTGGTAGTTGCAGCTATCGTTTTTGGAAGTATTCTGGGAATCATTATTGCCCGGCGTGTGAAAATGACAGCTATGCCTCAGCTGGTATCATTATTCAATGCTACGGGGGGGGGTGCATCTGCATTAGTAGCTTTGATGGAGTATTCCAATCCTGCTAACGAATCGGCGCTGGTAACACTGCTCGGTCTGGTAATTGGTTCCATAGCTTTTAGCGGCAGTATGATCGCTTACGGAAAGCTGGATGGCAAGGTAGGCGACATTTTTGCCAAATGGACAACTTATTTCAATATTTTTATGCTAGTTGTCATCGCAGCTGTTATGGTGTACATGCTGGCCTTTGATCATGATATGGCCACCATGACAATATTGTCGTACATTTTACTAGTTCTTGCTCTTATTTATGGTGTGATGTTCGTCATGCCGATTGGCGGTGCCGACATGCCCGTGGTTATTTCGCTGCTGAACTCACTTACAGGGATCGCAGCCGCCATGGCTGGTTTTATCTACCACAACCAGGCAATGATCCTTGGAGGTATCTTTGTGGGTTCCGCCGGTGCTATCCTCACCCTGCTGATGTGTAAAGCCATGAATCGCTCATTGCTGAATGTGATCATCGGAGCCTTTGGCGGTGGAGGTGCCGGTGTTGACAAAGAGCACGGCGCCGTTAAAGAAATAACGCTCAGCGATGCGTCAGTGTTACTGGCCTACTCGCAGAAGGTTGTGATTGTGCCGGGTTATGGCCTGGCTGTAGCCCAGGCGCAGTTTGTTGCCAATGAACTTGTGCAACTGCTTGAGAACAAAGGTGTGGAAGTAAAATTCGCTATTCATCCTGTAGCAGGTCGTATGCCGGGCCACATGAATGTTTTACTGGCCGAAGCTGATGTGCCGTACACCAAACTGGTAGAAATGGACGATATCAATCCCGACATGCCCAACACGGATGTAACCGTCATTATAGGTGCTAATGATGTGGTAAACCCTGCGGCCCTCGACGATCCGTCAAGTCCGATTTACGGCATGCCGATCATCAATGCACACGAGTCGAAAAATATTATCGTCATGAAAAGGGGTATGGGAAAAGGGTATGCCGGTATTGAGAATTTCCTGTTTTTCGACGATAAAACAAGAATGTTGTTCGGCAATGCCAAAGATTCATTACAGAAACTTGTAAGCGAGATCAAGGAGCTGTAAAACTATTTTAACAAAAAAATAACTTTTTAATTTGTAGATTATCTGAATTAATTTTTAGATCTGTCCCTGTAAATCAACTAATGAGAAATTATTCATCATATTCTGATTTTTATTTTTTCTACTTATAGATGGACCTGGATTACGATGGACTGATGATTGAGTTACACCCCGACCCCGACAGCACCTGGAGCGATGCACAGCAGCAGGTAAGTGCCGCTTCATTACAGATCATTATTGAAAGTCTGATATTACGACAGGTGAAGCCGGAAGACATCTCATATGATACGCTGGAAGATCTGCGGTTCAAGATCGACAAATACGACAATGAATTGTTGGATATTCTACAGAAAAGAATGGAAGTAGCCGAATCCATCGGTGCCTATAAAAAACAAACAAATCGGAAGCCTTGCGAAAAGCAATTGAAATGGCCCATGAAATTTGATGAACCGCAAAGGAATACAACGAAAAAAATGAATTAGAAAAATGAAAAAAATACTGATCATCGACAATTACGATTCGTTTACTTACAACCTGGTTCAGATGGTGGAAGAGCATTTTAACGGCTCGTTTGACGTAATACGAAACGATGAAATTACGCTGGTGGAAATTGCACTTTACGACGGTATCATCCTCTCACCCGGGCCCGGTATTCCCAACGAAGCAGGCCTGCTTAAGGATATTATCGAAATTTACGGACCAACCAAAAAAATCTTCGGCGTATGCCTCGGGCTGCAGGCTATCGGAGAGGTGTACGGTGGTAAGCTGAAAAATCTGGACGAAGTTTATCACGGTGTAAAAACCAAGATGAAAGTGACCGAAAAAAAGGATGTGCTCTTTAAAGACATTCCCGAAGAATTTGAGGCCGGCCGATATCATTCATGGATCGTTGACAGGAAAGAGTTGCCGGAAGAGTTAGAGGTAACCTGTGTGGATGAAGACAACGAGATCATGGCCATCCGGCACAAAAAATATGATGTGCGGGGTGTCCAATTCCATCCCGAATCAATCCTGACTGACTTCGGCGAGCAGATGATCATTAACTTTTTAAACTCGTAAACGATGAAAGAAGTACTGAACCGCTTATTTGAACACCAGCACCTTGACAAGGTACAGGCACGGGAGATTCTTGTCAACAGTGCCGGCGGCAAATACAATTCGGCACAGGTGGCGGCCTTCATCACCGTTTTCCTGATGCGCTCGGTAAGCGTGGAAGAACTACAGGGATTCCGTGAAGCACTGCTTGAACTATGCGTCAACGTTGATTTCTCTGATTTCAACATCATTGACCTGTGCGGAACGGGTGGTGACGGTAAAAACACATTCAACATTTCCACACTTTTCTCTTTTGTGGTGGCTGGTGCCGATGGGATAATAGTAGAAATCCATGAAGAACCCGAAAAAGCCATCTCCGACGGGCAGCAAAGCCTGACAATAGAAGAGGCAACAAATTTGTACAGGAACGCGCGTACTGTATTGGATACGAAAAGACACCTTTACTAGCTCCATTTTACCGTAAGCAGAAATTCAGAAAAATTCTAATTTGAATTTACCTTGCTATTTTTTAGGCATTTACTGGACTTTTGGGTGTTAATTCATTATATTTGTAAGCTTCAGATTTATTAACCTGATTTGAATCAGCAAGTGCTATAAAACCCTAAATTAAAAGCCATGAAAACCAAATTAATTTTAGTTCTGTTATTTGCCATTCTAATGGGCTTTAACGTACAATCCCAATTTGTAAAACCATCATACAGTAAAGCAAAACAAGTAGAAAACGAGATCAAGAGGCAAAAGAAAAAGGAAAAAGAAGAGAAAGAGAAACAAGAAAAGCAGGAGAAGCAAGCAAACCAAGAAGACCCGAAAACTACAGAAGATCAAACTGATCCCATAGCAAAAGATCCTCAATTGGTGTGGTCGAAATATGATTTTATACCAGGCGACAAGGTAATCTTTGAAGATGACTTGCTGGGCGAGGAGAACGGTGAGTTCCCATCCCGATGGGATTT
>DGOT01000004.1 GCA_002389465.1 Bacteroidales bacterium UBA4459
GAAGATCCGATAGTTTCTTCCGATATCATTGGGAATACGCATTCCGCTATTTTCGATGCCAGTCTTACGGCTGTTCTGGGTGAAAAGAACAAGCTGGTAAAGGTAGTAGCCTGGTACGACAACGAAATGGGATATTCGTCGCGCTTAGTAGAACTGATAGAGAGATTTGCGTAGGTTAATCTGTAAAATACTTTAGGGACATTTTTCCGTTTTCAAATACCCCGTACGAAAAATGAGAAATCCAGTCTCCGAGAATAATGGCTTCTGCTTTCTCGCTAATTTTTATCTGCATCGGTATGTGCCTGTGTCCGAAGATCAGGTAATCCAGTTCGGGATATTCTATTATCTTTCTCCGGGCGTACTGAATAAGCATTTCGTCATCAGGAATAGTCTTGGTTTCCTTATTCCCCTCTTTAGAAAGATTGGCCAGCCGGCTCTTTTTTGAGAAATAAAGCCCCATGCGGGCTCCAATATCAGGATGCAGCCATTTGAACAGGAATTGATTCGGTTTGAACTCAAAGATTTTTTTCAGGAATTTATAACCGTTGTCTCCGGGACCAAGCCCGTCTCCGTGTGCCAGAAATACTTTTTTTCCATCAAATTCCATGAAGGCCGGTTTCCTGTGCAGCTCAACGCCTGCCTCGTTTTTCAGGTAGCTGAAAGCCCACACATCATGATTGCCCCTGAATAAATGAACTTTTATTCCTTTGTCGGTCAATTCAGCTATTTTTCCAAGCAGACGTACATAGCCTTTAGGGACTACGGTTTTATATTCAAACCAGAAATCAAAAATATCACCCATAAGAAAGATTTCTGAAGCGTCTTCCGAGATCATTTCCAGCCACGAAACGATTTTTCTCTCTCTTATCAGGCTGCTTGTATAATCCGGTATGCCCAAATGAAAGTCAGAAGCAAAATATTTTTTTCCCGTATTCAAAGCGGTGCGTTTTTGAAAAGCTTAAGTAGTTACTTCTTTCACAAGGTCATTGATGATCAGGTTTAATTTCGGGGCCACCAACGATGCTGCATCAATAACCTCATCGTGTGAAATCTCTACAATTTTTCCTTCAACACCAAGATCAGAGATAACGGAAACCGCAAACACCGGCAACTTCATGTGGTGCGCTACGATGACTTCCGGAGCAGTGGACATGCCCACGGCATCAGCGCCAAGGGTTTTGATGTACTTATATTCGGCCGGTGTCTCATAAGTAGGCCCTGACACGGCAGCATAAACACCTGTTTTAAAATGTATGCTGTGATGCCGGGCAACTTTTTTGGCTTTACTCAGCAGCTTTTTATCATAAGCTTCGCTCATATCTACAAAACGCGGCCCCATATCGGTCATGTTTTTTCCAATTAACGGGTTGGGCATGAGGTTGATATGGTCGGTGATGAACATGATGTCACCTACTTCAAAGTCGCTGTTCACTCCCCCACTTGCATTGGAGACAAAGAGGTATTCAATTCCCAATAGCTTTAATACCCTGATGGGGAATGTAACTTCACTCATGCTGTAGCCTTCGTAAAAATGAAACCTCCCCTGCATGGCAACAACGTGTACTCCGTTTAATTTTCCGAAGATCAGTTGTCCTTCATGCCCATTAACAGTCGAAACAGGAAAGTTCGGTATTTCGTTATAGGGTATTCTCTTAGCAATGTCAATTTCATTGGCAAGTTCGCCTAATCCTGAGCCTAAGATAATACCTATCAGAGGCTTTTCGCTAATTTTATTACTGATGTAATTAACCGTTTCTTCTATTTTTTTCAACATATTTAATTATTTGTTGTTCAAACTCCGGTTCATCCGTACCATGTAGTTTAACTTCGATAGGGATGTAAAACACCGGTAAATTTTTGAGTTCGCTAAGATACGGAGATTTTATCAGGCGCATGGCATCTTTTTCGGTGGTTAAGATAATTTTTGACCGTGTGAATAATTCCTCAAAGTTCTTACGGATTATTTGCAGATCCTTCTTTTTGTATACGTGATGATCCGGAAATTCAAAACTTATCAGTTCGGAACACTGGTCACGCAAATAATCTTTTAATGGCTCGGGGTTGGCAATCCCACAAAACATCAGGATTGTATTTGTGTTTTTTTCCGGCAATTTGATGTCAACATCCTGTAACGATACCAGCTTTCCGTAATTTAAATAGGAGTAATAAATAACTTGGTGCTCTTTAGGTTTTAAAATAGCATCAACCCTTCGCCTGGTGATGGCAGATAGTACTTTATAAGTTTTCGTTACAACTATGATGTCCGCTCTTTTGGCAGAAGATATAGAGTCTCTTAATCTTCCGGCAGGTAATAGATAGTCTTCCATATAAAGGTTATGGTAATCGGTCAATAAAATATTTAAGCCCGGTTTTACATATCTGTGCTGAAAACTGTCATCAAGCAATATAACATCCAGATGCTTGTAATTTGCCATCAGATATTTGATACCATTTCTTCTGTTGGCATCAACAGCAACAATAATTTTGTTGCTGAATTTTCTGGAGTATTGCATCGGCTCATCACCCACATCTTCATGATCAGAGAATTGGTCGGCGAGCCTGAAACCACTGGTACTGCGTCCATAACCTCTTGATAAAATCGCTACTTTATAGTTATCTGAGAGCAGATTTACCAGATATTCGACAAAGGGTGTTTTTCCGGTTCCACCAACGGATAAGTTCCCAACACCGATGATTGGAATAGGAAATTCCTTTTCTTTAAAAATACCGGAATCGAATAGCCAGTTTCTAATCCGTACTGCTAAACCATAGAGAATGGCAAAAGGAAATAAAATGATTCTTAAAAATTCCATTTGCTAAATTTTGTTTTGTTTGTGCTATGTTTTTCAAATTATGTAATTTTATTTGCTGTTCTTTGTCTACTTGTTGTCGGATACAAATAAAATTTGTCCAATTTACGAAAATTTAACAAATCCTAAATATGAGGTCTT
This sequence comes from Bacteroidales bacterium UBA4459, assembly GCA_002389465.1. Classification (GTDB taxonomy): domain Bacteria; phylum Bacteroidota; class Bacteroidia; order Bacteroidales; family F082; genus UBA4459. Next base: position 2,952 of record DGOT01000004.1, read on the forward strand.
CACTATGAAAATTTATGAAATAACATCTTACCTGGAACAGCTTGCCCCGCTTGGCTTACAGGAATCGTATGATAACGCAGGTTTGTTGATAGGTTCGCCGGGCCACACAGTCAAAAAGGCATTAATAACATTAGATGTTACCCCAAAGGTGGTAGAAGAAGCCGTTGCACAGAAATGTGATTTAATCGTTGCGCATCACCCGCTTATATTTAAAGAACTTAAAAAAATAGATTATCAGACGGATACCGGAAAGATGATTGTCAGGCTTATTAAGGAAGATATTGCCGTTTACGCAGCACATACAAATCTTGACAATGTTATCGGGGGTGTAAATGGAATTCTGGCTGAGAAACTGGGATTGACCCATCCAAACATATTGGCACCAAAAAGTAATACATTATTTAAATTAGCCGTGTTCTGTCCGGTTGATCATGCCGGGAAAGTACAACAGGCTATGTTTGATGCAGGCGCAGGCAGCATTGGCAACTATGATTCGTGCAGTTTTAACAGCACGGGGTACGGAACATTTAAAGCATCAGACAAGGCAAATCCATATGTTGGCGAAGCGGGCCGCTTGCACAAAGAGGAAGAAATAAGAATTGAAACAGTAGTGTCCGAATATCTATTAAGCAACATAATATCATCGATGTTGGCAGTACACCCGTACGAAGAAGTTGCTTATGATGTTTTCCCTCTGGCCAATCAACAAAATAATGTTGGAGCAGGTGTTATCGGGGAACTTGAACATGAAACTGATGGCAACGAGTTCCTGAGGTTTGTTAAGAAACAACTGAATGCATCCCACTTGCGACACACGGAAGTTATCAGAAAACCGGTCAGGAAAGTAGCGGTTTGCGGTGGTAGTTGCAGTTTTTTAATTCATCAGGCTTACCGTGCAGGTGCTGATATATTTATCACGGCAGACGTGAAATATCACGAATTTTTTGACTATAAAGGAGAAATGACTATCGTGGATGCAGGGCACTATGAAACAGAACAATTTGCAAAAGAGTTGCTTTATGCAAAATTAAAAGGAAAATTTCCTAATTTTGCACTCCAAATTTCAAATACGATAACAAATCCGATTAATTTCCTTTAAATAGTAGAAAACAATTAATTATGGCGAAGACTAAAAAAGAAAGTATCCCAGAAGAAGTAAGTGTTGAACAAAAACTCAGGGCTTTATATAGCTTGCAGCAAATTGATTCGCAAATTGATAAAATTAAAATTGTACGGGGAGAACTACCTCTTGAAGTTGAAGACCTCGAAGATGAAATAGCCGGTCTGGAAACAAGAGTTAAGAATTTTAAACAAGATGCTGAAAATTTTAAGACCACCATCAAAGAAAAAGAAGATCTGATTAAGAGCTGTCAGAATATGATCAAAAAGTATGAAGAACAGCAAATGAACGTGAGGAATAACCGTGAGTTTGATTCTTTAAACAAGGAAATCGAATTTCAAAAATTGGAAATGCAATTGGCCGAGAAGATGATTAAGGAATCTAAATTCAAAATTGAGAATCTGGAAGGTGATATGGAACAGGCAGCTGAAAAATTGAAAGACAGGAAGGCTGATCTTGATGCGAAAAAATCAGAATTGGACGAAATAGTGAAAGAAACTGAGAAAGACGAACAGGCGTTGATTGATAAATCTGTAAAGAACGAAAAGCTTATCGAAGAAAGATTACTCACTGCTTACAAAAGGATTAGGGAAAATGCACGGAATGGCTTGGCTGTTGTACAAATAGAGCGTGATGCCTGCGGTGGTTGCTTTAACAAGATCCCACCCCAGCACCAGTTGGATATCAAAATGCATAAAAAAATTATTGTGTGTGAGTATTGCGGACGAATACTAGTCGATCCTGAGATTGCCGAAACAGAAAGTAAATAAAGAGGATATCAATAATATTAAAAGGAGCCTGAAACATCAGGCTCCTTTTTTTGTTTTACCTTTACATGAGCGATTGGCCGGAAACAATTATGATAAAACACAGCCTCTTTTTTGGTTTATTCTTTATCTTGTTTGGGAGCATAACAGCTTATCCGCAAGTACAGTTCGACACTAATTGCCGACAGGCTTACGATCATATCTTATCTTTACAATTCGATAAGGCAGTGGCTCTTCTGAACGAAGAAGAAATACAGCACCCGAATAATGCTTATGTCGCATACCTGAGAAATTATATTGACTTCATCAGCTTGTTTATCAGCCAGGATGAAGACCTCTACGATTCTTTGAGCAATAATAAATACATTCATTTTTCCGCGGTAGATCAATTGAGCGATACAAACCGTTATAAAAATATTTTTCTTGGAGACATGCATCTTCAATGGGCTATAAGTAAAATAATCTTCGGTGATCTTTTTACCGGGGCAATTGAATTTAACAAAGCGTATCACTTGATTGAAGGCAACGTGCAGGAATTTCCGGGCTTCAGACTAAACCTGCTATCTATGGGCGTTTTGCATATTATTGTAGGGCTGGTGCCGGATAAATATGGCTGGTTGCTTGGTTTGTTATCTCTGGAAGGCGATATAGGGCAGGGAAAGGAAGAACTGTCACAGTTTTTGTCTGTTGCCGTAAGCAAGGATGAATACAACGCCTATTATCCTGAAGCCTTATTTTATTCGGGCTTCATAGAAATGAATATCTATCCGGATAAACAAATATTAAATCAGATCAGGCAGGACGTTTCTTTGGTCAATGATTCGGTTCTTCTTCTTAAGTTTCTGGAATTGAACTTATTGATGAGGTCAGGTGCGAATGATGAAGCCCTTGAATTATTCCGGCGTATCAGTGAGCAAAAAAAGCATGCGTATCCGTTTGCCTATCTCGATTATTTGTACGGAGAAAGCTTGTTAAGATCCTTAGATACAGAAAGTTCGCACCTCAATTATACTCGGTTTATCACAAATTACCGGGGAGTGAATTACGTTAAAGATGCCTGGCGGAAAAAGGCATGGGCCGTTTTTATAAGTAACGACACATCTTTGTATGTCGACTATATGAGGCATGTTCTAACGGAAGGAGTGATGCAGTTGGATGTTGACAAAGAAGCGTATCATGAAGCACAGAAAGGGCAGCTACCGGATAAACAACTGCTAAAGGCACGGCTTTTATTTGATGGAGGTTATTATGAACAAACACTTGATTTGCTCCGTGCTATTGATACATCAGGTTATTCTGCCGTACAAAAAGTAAATTATATTTATCGACTGGCACGGGTTTCTGATAAATTGGATATGGTAGCCAAAGCTAAGATGTATTATTTACGGACAATAAGCATCGGCACCGGGCTGCCCGGGTATTATGCAGCAAATGCAGCACTCAAACTCGGTGGGATATATGAGCGGGAAGGAAAGTTGAGCCTTGCTGCAGAAAATTATGCCCTGTGTCTTGACATGGATTTCGAACTATATAAGAGCGGTATCACAACAAGGGCTAAAGAAGGCTTGAAAAGAGTTCGTGGTAAATAAACTTATCTGTTAAAATAAGTATTTGAATGTTAAAACGATAGAACTCTCGGTTAGTTTATTTTTTGCGGGGTTCATATCCTGATATGTGTACAAATAGTAATCCTCATTTGATTTCGAATAAACATAGGCTACATCCAGGGCGAAATTATCTCCGCGATAACCCAGCCCTCCCGAATACGATTGCCTGCTTCCGTCATTAAGATTGTTTTTATATGGGCTGGCGTATAGTGCATATCCACCCCTGAGGCTTATTCTGGAAAACCGCCATTCGGTGCCTACTCTGAAATTATGCGTAGCTTTGAAGTAGGTGTTTATATCCATATTTTCATTATAAAAATCATAATCTTGGGCGTTCAGCTTAGCGCTGGTGTAGTTTACATACTCATATTCTCCCGAAATAAATCCGATCTCTTTAATTACAAAACCAAGGTCGCCTATTATTCTCATGGGGGTCGTCAGTTTGTATTTGTATTCACCTATGACGGATGCATAATGATCATAATCGGGTGTTACCCATGAGCCTGTACTCAGAGCGTAAACATCGCTGGTAGTATATGTACTCCATGTATCCCGCAATCCCCAGTAATAGGTAGGTGTATGATAAGCGACTCCGATCCTCAGCCAGTTAACAGGCCTGACAATAGCGCCAATTTTAAAATTAACTCCCATACCGCGCGTATAAAGATCCTCGGTTACACTCCAGTTATCAAACGTAGCTATTGTATCTGCAACATCGGTTTCAAAATAAGAAGTTGTGCGCAGGTACCTTGTATAAGGAAGGCCTAAGGTAGCGCCAATGTAAAGTATATCGTTGAAATTTGCCCCGGCCGATACAAACCATTCATTTGTTGATCCGTGTGTTTCAACGGTTTGCGATTGCATTAATCCTCCGGCAGGAACAGGTGAGACCAAATACGTTGTTCCTTCGAATGTTAAGGTGTCCAATAAATATGTTTCCCATGCGGGGCCTATATAGTACGGATCGTAATTTATCAGATTGCCCAAGTTACCACCACCGTCAAGATAATCCAAAGCGTCGTCAAGGTAAGCATCAATTCGGGAGCTTTTTGTGTTGATCCCTTGCGTAAAAGTATTCGTATTGAAGTTATTCAATCTATTCATTCCCAATGCGTATTGAAAATATTTCCAGCCTTTCCCTCCCCTGCCTAATCGTTTAGCGTTTACATATCCGAAGTTGTTAAAAGCCATCACAAAACTGTTGTTATCAGCAACTGTTCCATTATAAACCGACGTAACTTTGCGCGGAGTAAAACTGAGTGTTCCCAGGATTTCACTTGTTCTGTAGATTCCAATTCCACCGGGGTTGGTACTTAACACCGAGAAATCACCACCCAAAGCGCCAAAGGCTCCTCCAACGGCCATGAACCGGGCTGACCCCTGATAAAAGTTCTGCGAATAACGCAGGGCATCTTCGGCGTACTGAGCCGGGAGAATATAGGTCAGGAACATAAGACCCATTAATATGATTGATCTTTTCATGAGTTTACTATTTGATGAATACCTGATAGGTGGAAATTAATATTATCTTCTTCTCGGACTAACGCCGCTACCCGAAGAAGAACCGGATGATCTTGATGAACCTGAAGAACTGCTGCCACTGTTTGATCTTGAACTGCTGCCGCTTGAGTAGCTACTGCTCCTGGAATGGCTTGCTCCTGTCGAAGTCGATCTGGATGGCGATGAATAACTACGCGAAGAAGAGTTCGATCTGGATGGCGATGAATAACTTTTCCGTGATGTTGACGAGCCAAACGATGACCGGCTTCTTGATGATTTGTAAATATCGTTGTTCCTTGATTTGGAATTACTCAAATTACTCGTGGTTGTCGGGTTTGTTCTTACATTACGTGTTCGGGTTTTATTTTCCGAGCCGACAATTTTCTTGTTAGTTGGACGAACATATTCCGATCTGCTGCCTGTACTATTTTGATTGGACAAGTTTTGATATGATTTAGGTTTCTGATAGATCATGTTTCTATCACCTCTTTTAATATTTTGTGAGGCGGAACCCTGAGTTGTGGTTGTTTCATTACCCGGCTTGCCAATTTTAATACTTCTTCCGTTAGTTCTCGGGCTGGTTGTATTGGAAGCAGTTTGTCCGGATGAGGCGCCAACAGTTGCTCCTCCCCTGTTTATGGATGATATAGCTCCACCGCTTACGTATGTGTTGTCGCCCGAGTTACCAGTTCCCGGTGATGATGTTGATCCGCCACCACCTCCTCTGTTTCTCGGAATAGTAGTGCCAGTAACACCACTACCTCTTGGTCCGTAAGCAACTGCCGGGCCATAACCGTATTCAGGATAATATCCTCCGCCGTAAGGTGGATAATAGCCGCCATAAGGTGGGTAGTAACCGCCGTAATATCCGTTCCAGTAACCGGCATTGTAACCTGCCGAATAGCCCATCATGTAACTGTTGTAACCGTAAAAAGGATCGTAGTAATAACTTGGGTAGTAGTAATTTGGCCATCCATAGCCATATCCCGTTTGCCAGCCCCAGCCACCATAACCCATACCGTAACCGGAACTCATACCGAATCCAATGGAAAAGTTGGAGCCACTGTTGCAACCGCAATTGCCTGTATTGTATCCGTCATAATATCCAAAATCAGAACTGTTGCTGTTGCTTCCAAATCTATTGATCCTACTTTCGTAACTGTCGTCATACTGCTCATCTATATAATCGTATTCGCTATCAGAAGAGCCTTTGGCAGCTACATCATCCTGGTATGTAGAGTTGTAATCAAATGAGTCTCCATTACTTGTGTTGGTCTTCACCGTCTTGGAACCATAATCATCTGCATTTTTTTCAAAATCATCCCAGTTGTATTCCCCCGGGTTGTTTGTACCTCTGGCATAATAAATATCGTCTTTGGGAATGTCACCGACTGATGAGCAAGAGGTAATCAATAAACCCGCCAGGATTAAGGTGAGAAACGAAACGAGATGATTTTTTTGTGCTTTCATGATATTCGGTTCTTGTACATTAATAAACATTGTGTAATTTTGTCCTCCTTTAAAATTGCAAATACTATACCAAACTTAAGATAATGGCAAAAGAGTTAACATCCCGAGAGGAAAATTATTCCCAATGGTACAACGATCTGGTAATAAAAGCTGATTTAGCTGAAAACTCTGCTGTAAGAGGCTCAATGGTAATAAAACCTTATGGGTTTGCCATATGGGAAAAGATGCAGGCGGCTTTAGACAAGATGTTTAAAGAAACAGGGCATGAGAATGCTTATTTCCCTTTATTCATACCAAAATCCTTTTTTGCCAGGGAGGCTG
>DGOT01000127.1:0-2361 GCA_002389465.1 Bacteroidales bacterium UBA4459
CGGCTCTGACGCGACCTACACACTTGAAGATGATGGCGAGCTGACTGAATCGTAAACGTAAAATTGATAAATGGTATACAATATAAAAAAGGAGGGGGAGACCCCTCCTTTTTTATTATTATATCAACGCCCTTTTTTCAAAAAGGCAATATCTTAATCCTGAGTCCACAATGATAGGCAATTTTATTCAGAAAAGACGCCTTGGATTTATTATATGCCTGTTTCTTGCAGCCTCATCCCTTCTGGTTTTTTATCAAAGCACACAACACGATTTCGTTAACTATGATGATGAGTTGTATGTTACAGAAAACCCCAATGTTAATGTTGGGGTAACATTAGAAGGCATTGCCTGGGCGTTTACCACCGGTCATGGAGCCAACTGGCATCCTTTAACCTGGCTGTCCCATATGCTGGATTCCGAGTTATACGGCTTGAACCCAATGGGACACCACTGGACAAACCTTCAAATTCATATCGCTAATACCATCCTGCTCTTTCTTTTTTTCAATTGGGTAACCGGAGCGCTGTGGAGAAGCGGCCTGGTTGCAGCTTTTTTTGCCTTACACCCTCTGCATGTACAATCTGTGGCATGGGTTGCGGAACGCAAGGATGTGTTATGTGCCTTCTTCTGGATTCTGAGCATGTGGGCCTATGCCGGGTATGTTTTGCATCCAAATAAAAAGTATTATTTATTATTAATTATTTTTTTTGTTCTGGGGTTGTTGGCAAAGCCAATGATTGTGACCTTGCCTTTTGTTTTGCTGCTACTCGATTTTTGGCCTCTTTCACGTTTTCAATCAAAAAATGACAAATCTCAGATGCCCGGGATTCAAACAGTTGTTAAACTTATTCTGGAAAAGATCCCCCTGTTTATTCTTTCGGCAGGTTCATGTGTTATAACTTTTTTCGTTCAAAAACATGGGGGGGCTGTTGCCTCCATAGTTGCTCTACCGTTAAAGGCAAGGATAGCGAATGCCTTTGTATCATATATAAGTTACATCGAAAAAATGATATGTCCCGTAAACCTGTCGATTTTCTATCCGCAACAGAAGTGGCCTTTCGCACAGGTCCTGTTTTTTGGATTATTGCTTGTGGGATTATCGGCACTGGTAGTTCGGATGTCTCGAAAGTTTTCTTATATGTTTACAGGATGGTTCTGGTTTCTCGGGACTTTAGTTCCTGTTATCGGATTTGTTCAGGTAGGTTCTCAAAGCATGGCCGACCGGTACACGTATATCCCTCTAATTGGTCTTTTTATCATCATTGCATGGGGACTGTCGGACATTTCAGCAAGAACGCGAGGTCGAAGAATTGCAGCAGCCGTATTTTCGGGTGTAATACTTATTTTTTTCATGATATGTTCATGGATTCAAGTTCACTATTGGCAGAATGGGATAACACTTTTCATGCATGCCATCGAATCGACCCATAGCAACAGTACAGCCCATTATGAACTTGCGCATGCATTGTATAAATACGGAAAATATGATAAAGCAGTTATTCATTTTACCAGAGCATTCCAGATAAATCCAAAATTTGGAGCGGCCCATAACAAGCTGGGGGTAACGCTGGCGCGCATGGGAAATCTTAATGATGCAATTTATCATCATAAAGAAGCACTGCGGATCAATCCGAAAAATCCAAAAGCCCACAACAATTTAGGAAATGCCCTGGCCCAAAAGGGGTATGTGCAGAAGGCTATTTATCATTTTAAAAAGGCCTTGGAGATAAAACCTGATTATGCCGGAGCTTATTACAACCTAGGGAAAATATCTGCCAACTTGGGAAAGATTGACGAAGCCGTCCACTATTATCAGAATGCGCTCCATTACAAACCGAATATGGAACAGGCTCTGTATAACCTTTCAATGATATTTGCCTGTAATGAGGATGAAAAATATCGAAATGGCCCCGAAGCAATCAGGATGGCTAAAAGACTTTGTAAAATTACCCGATACAATCAACCGTTGCCGCTTGACGCTCTTGCAGCGGCTTATGCAGAGACAAAAGAATTTGATAAAGCAGTTATAACAGCTCAAAAAGCCTTCAAAACTGCCTTGTTGTACGGTTCCGGCGACCTGACTTCGGGGTTAAAACAAAGATTGGAGTTATACAAGACAGGACATTCTTGCCGGCAAAGCTTACCCGAAAAAATGTAATATGTCAGCTTATTATAACTTTATCTGATTCAGATGTAACTTCTCAATAAGTTCTGGTGTATTAAAAAATGAATCGTAAACTCCTGGATAATACCGTCACGTTCTTGTTGTTGAGTACTGTTTTCGTGTGTATTGGTACAGAATTTGTCATTAATCTCACCCCCCCCATATCCCGCGACGCCCTAATTCATCATTTGGCCAT
>DGOT01000127.1:2373-2835 GCA_002389465.1 Bacteroidales bacterium UBA4459
GCATGGAGGGTTTTATGAAATACCCTGGGCAGACTATTCTTATTATCCCATGTATATAAATCTTCTTTATTTTATCTGTCTTTATTTCAAAAACGATATTATTCCAAAAATTATCCACCTTGCTTTCGGCCTTGGTACAGGCGGGTTGATTTATGGGTACCTTAAACATAAATTTGACCGCAACTGGGGCCTGCTTGGCATGCTGATTTTCATTACCACGCCAATAGTTTTATGGCTTTCAACATCAGCATACATAGACCTGGGAATGACCTTTTTTACTACAGGAAGTGTTCTGGCATTTATAAAGTGGCGTGATTCAGAATATAGGCAGTTCAAATGGCTTTTGATTTCTTCCTGTTGCATGGGAATAGCAATCGGATCAAAATACAATGGTTTGATTGCTTGGTTGATTTTGAATCTCATTCTGATGTTAAGCTATGCAAAAGATACACAACGACAGAT
>DGOT01000086.1 GCA_002389465.1 Bacteroidales bacterium UBA4459
ACAGAAGACGGTTTACTGGATTATACAAAGCACTTCAACAAAACGGATTTTTTTCTCAAACTCGGTAGGATGGCCGGTTTGCTGGGAGTGAAGACGATGGAATCGTTGCTGATCCTGTATTATCTGTTGTTTGACAAAAGTGTTCCGTTAAAAGTGAGGGGCGTTTTTGCGGCAGCCCTTGGGTATTTTATTTTCCCCACTGATTTTATTGCCGACTTTCTGCCGGCCGTTGGTTTTGCCGATGATGTGGCGTTAATCACTTACGTTATTTCACAGGCTAAACAATACATCACCCAGGAGATTAAAGAAAAAGCAGCAGCCAGGACAAGAGAGTTGGTCATAAAGAACACCTAATTTTTATCAAGGGTATAGCAGATCCCACCTAAAACCATAATGTTTAAACATGACAGATCACCTGCATCCCTATATATTTTAACGAAACCGTAGCTGTTCACATTTTTGATTACAAAGCCTACATGACCGGTAATTTGTATTCTCAACCCAACAACACCGGTGATTCCCACATCCGGGCTTTGTATGTTTCCACGGGCATCGTTATTTGCATGAACCAGAACACCAAAAAAGGGGCCGGCCTGCAGAAAGAATTGAACTTTTTCACCCCATCTAAATCCCGGCAGAACATTGATGTTTAAAAACCCCAATTTATAGAGAATCGAATCAGTATGGTAACCTCCGCCCTGACTGCCGGAATGAATCACAAGGTCAGCTACCGTATTTATATAATCGAGCTGCAAACCGAACCCGAAATGTTTTTTCCTGTAATCATTGTAATCAAAAGAAACGACAAATGTGTTTTTGAAGTCAGAACCAACCGATAAATGCCCAAATGTTCCGGTGTAAAGCCGTACCGGCATATTGATACCCCCACTCAAACTGAAAACCTGCTGACTGTTTAACTGACAAGGGGAAAACAACACCAGCAGAAAAATGTTTATTTGTGTGAGTTTCATTTGCTAAAGCTAAGAAAAAAATATCTCAAGCAGCCTGAAACGTGTCAAAGCTTAAATTGCCTGCAGACTAAATCGCCCTGAACCCCGCCGGTTATCGCCCTCTTTTTTGTTTAATAATCAAACCATAGCAAGAAACGGATATTTATCTAAATACTTGTACATGAGTGTTTTTGTTTAGAATTTATTTGGATTTTGCGGTTTATTTTTGTATAATTGGGGTTCCCAAAACCAAATAAAATGAAAAAGCCTGCCTTCTTTCGGGTATTGTTCACTGCAATACTCGCTCTTTTGGTTGTTTCACAACCAGGGTGTAAAAAAGATAAAACCGAACCAGAGCCAGAACCCGATATTATTATTGCTGAAAATACAAAAGTGATATCTGACCAAGATTGGAATTCTAAAATTCTTTCAGTTGATTCAACTGATTTTACTTTAACTTTCAACTCCGGAATAAATACAAATTACAACTTGGAAGTGGGGGATGTGATAGTATCCTCCGTAGGTTATGGATTATTAAGAAAGATCACAAATATATCTGCCTCTGGTCAGAATATTATTGTCAGTACAGAACAGGCTTCACTTGCAGATGCTATTTTAAAAGGAGAGTTAAAATTTGAGGTGGATGTTTCTAATCCGCAAAAAATTAAAAGGATTGTCTATCAGGCAAAAGGCGTAAGATTTATAACGCCGAAGGATGGAGACGACACAAAAATGCTTCTTGAAATAAGTACGGATTTTGGAACAGACTTTTTTACAATGACTGGTGAATTGGAGATCGATCAATTTGAATTTGAAGGTGATTACGCCTGGCATTGGGGAACATGGCATCCTGTATTAGATAAAGCTCATGGAAATTTCTCAATTAACGAAACATTTACATTAACGGAAGAATTAAGCGGATCGGCTGAGTTGGATAAAAGTATAAAATTATTAAAGTTAGAATATCCACCTATTACGGTTATGATAGGCCCCGTACCTGTTATTATCACCCCGGAGGTTGTACTTACTGCTGGTATTGAGCTTGAAGCAAAAAGTTCCCTTTCAGCAGGTTTAATACAAGAACTAACAGCTTCTGGAGGAGCATCTTACGACGGAAATAATTGGCATCCTTCCTTTAACCTGGAAAAAGACTTCGGTATTACACCCCCATTACTTACTAACTCGCTAAGCGCAAAGGTTTATGTTAAACCTCAACTTAATATGGTTATATATGAGGTCTTTAAACCAAATGTTTCGGTACAACCCTATGCATTGCTGGAAGCTGAAATTGGCAATACACCATGGTGGTATTTTTACCTTGGCCTCCGGTCGGATATTGGTTTGAACATTGATTTGGTTTTTTGGGATTTATTAGACTATGAAGCCAGTTTATTCGATAAACAATTTGAGATAGCTAATTCCGGAGATGAACTTAATTATCCTCCTGAAGCCAGTTTTATTGTGAGCCCGGAGGGTGGCGGAATGGGTACTAACTTTCACTTTGACGCATCGGGTTGCCAGGATGAAGAAGATGCCACAGAGGATCTCCAGGTGCGTTGGGACTGGGAGAGTGACGGGACCTGGGATACTGAATATTCTGTTAACAAAGAAGCCTCTCATGCTTATACTGTACCGGGAACCTACAATGTGAAACTTGAAGTAAAAGACACCGAAGGAGCAACAGATAAAACCACTCAACAAGTTAATATAACAAGTAATAATGCCCCGGTAGCAGTGTTCAATGTAAGTCCTGCATCAGGAGCCATCGGTACCGTTTTCTATTTCGACTATTCCGAGTCACATGATGAAGAAGACGGTTTGACTTATCTTGAGTTTCGTTGGGACTGGGAAGGTGATGGTATTTGGGATACCGAATTTGAGGATTACGACTACGATGAGAAAACACATATTTATACGCAGGCAGGCGACTATAACGTAAAACTTCAGGTTAAAGATACCGATGGTGCAATTGGTGATGCCGTGCAGATTGTTACTGTACTCAATTCACATGCACCAGTTGCCTCTTTTACGATTGATCCGCAAACAGGAAATACAGCTACAGTTTTTACATTTGATGCTTCCGGCAGTTCCGATGAAGAAGATCCGGTGGAAGTTCTGCAGGTTCGTTGGAATTGGGATGGTGATACGGAGTGGGACACAGATTGGAATACCAATAAAGTTATCGAACATCAATATAGTGGCGCGGGTACAAAAGTTATAAAGTTAATGGTAAAAGATAGTGATGGGTATACAAACATTACGTCTCGCGAGTTGGAAGTTGAAGAATTCGACGGTGTACCTTGTCCGGGAATCCCAACAGTGACATACGGCGGACAAGTGTATCATACAGTGTTAATAGGTGATCAATGTTGGTTCAAAGAAAACCTGAATATCGGAACAAGAATACCTGTCAGCAATGCGCAAACGGATAATGGTGTGATCGAAAAATATTGTTATGAGGATGATGAAAACTATTGTGATATATACGGAGCTTTATACCAGTGGAATGAATTAATGCAATATATCGAAACTCCCGGTTCACAGGGTTTATGTCCGGAGGGCTGGCATGTTCCAACCGATGGAGACTGGAAAGTGCTTGAAGGAACAGTTGACAGCTTATACGGTGTTGGCGACCCGGAGTGGGATAATACCGGCTATCGGGGATTTGATGCGGGTTTGAACTTAAAGTCAATTCAAATGTGGTTTAGCAATGGTGCTGGAATCGATAAACATGGATTTACTGTGCTTCCGGCAGGCTATACGAATATAAATACAGGCAATTCTTATAAACTTGGAAAAGAGGGGCGTTTTTGGACTTCCACTGAAGGGAACAATAGCGGAACTGCGTTTTATCGCAAATTTGAATACACACATGATCAGATACACCGATACAGTTACAGTGTTTATGTGTGGTTTGGATACTCCGTACGCTGTTTGAAAGATCAGTAGGGAACAAAAATCCGGTTACTCCCGGATTTATACTAATTTAATACGCTGACTTGAACTGTTCCAGAAATCGCAAATCATTTTCAAAAAACAGCCGCAGGTCGTTGATCTGGTATTTAAGCATGGTAATGCGCTCAATGCCCATACCAAAGGCAAAACCGGTGTATTTT
>DGOT01000169.1 GCA_002389465.1 Bacteroidales bacterium UBA4459
AAAACACAATGATGTTATTTATGGCGCAATTACTCCACGCTGCCAGCTACGCCAGCTTTCATGCTGTTTGTGTCCAGTATATACACAAGCAGTTCTCAGGCGATTTGGAAGGGCAGGGACAGGCGCTTTATAACAGCGTGAGTTTTGGCCTGGGTGGTGCTCTTGGTGCATTATCAGTTGGCACTATATGGGTATCTATGGGTGCCGTTTTCAGTTTTACCCTGGCGGCATTTTTTTGCTTATTGGCCTTATTTATTGCCTGGAAATGGGTGAAATTTGATTTTTAAAGCGGTCATTACTTAATCTTGAAAAAACGCAGTTGGATCACGAAAGTCCGTGAACCAGGAGTACCCAAAGCATTCGCTGTGCTCATGGGGCAGGCTCTAAGCGCTCTTAGCGTACATGGGAAACTGCTCACATGTCTTTTTTCACACCCAAGCGCTTTTCCTGGAATGTATTGTAGGTCTTGTTGATGCTTAAAAAATTAGACTGATAGAATATTCACAATTTTCTATTAATAAGCGACAAAGTGTGGCGTTAAAGGACATTTCTATTCAATTCTATGACAAATTATTAAAACTTTTCAGTGAGAAAATCCTATTTTACTGTAATATGTCCATCAAGTTTGAGTTGGCCTGTATTTTTAAGTCTTTGATCTGTCTTTGATCTGTCTTTGATTTATAGGTACTCATTATTTTTAACTATTATAATAAAAAGTTGGCACTGTTCAATTGATGTATGGGTTTATTTAAAATGCCGAAGATTGCAGTTTTAGCCTAGACGTCAATGTACTGGAAACTATGAATTCGAATATGATTCATATGCTTATGCAAGTATTCTCCTGTGACAGAACTTTTGAGGAAGTATAATGACAAAAAAAATTGCCCATTGGCTAATCACAAATCGAAATATTTTAGTTGTTCTTAGCATGGTCGTTATCGCCGCTTGCGGTCTGGGTATTGATAAACTTGGTTTTAACGGTGATTTTAAACATATGTTCGGGGCAGAGAATCGCGATCTTCTTAATCTCCAGGACATAGAAAATACTTACTTACAGGCCGATAATGTAATCGTTCTGATAAAACCTGCCGATACAGATACTGTCTTTGAAAAGAATACCTTGCTACTGGTTGAAGAATTAACGGACAGGCTTTGGGAAACACCCGCTTCTATTCGAGTTGACTCTCTGAGTAATTACAACCGATCTCATTCTGAAGATGATACCTTTTATGTCGACCCCCTGATTGAATCTGCTGAGGCTATAACAGATGAGGGCATTCAGTCTATCCGTGACTACGCTCAAACAGATGCTTACCTTAAAAAGGGGCTTGTTTCGGAAAATGAAAAAGTAACTTCTATGATAGTTACTCTGGCTCTGCCTGATGATCCCATTACCCGATTGCCAAAAGTAACCGAGATGGTGGACTTTCTTGATGCTTTAACAGCAGAAATGGAGGCCAAGTATCCCGGTCTTGAAATGCACTTTATGGGCGGACCTTCCATGGAAGCCGCTATGGTGGACATTGCCTCTAATGATTTGAATTATTTAATGCCAGTCACGGTATTCGTTTGTTTTGCTGTTTTGGGTGTATTGCTGCGATCTGGCACAGCGGTATTGGGTACGGTTTTTCTTATCATAACGGCTAATGTTATGACCATGGGCTTAGCCGGCTGGATGGGTTTCCAGTTAACTCCAACGTCGATGATGGCACCTTTGATGGTGATGATACTGGCCATGGCGGACAGTATTCATGTGCTCACCCAGTATATTCAATACTTTCGACAAGGTATGACAAAGGTAGAAGCAATGACTGAAAGTGTTGCTTCTAATATGGTAGCAATATTGTTAACCAGTATTACTACGGCAATTGGTTTCCTGGGTATGAACTTCAGTGAATCCCCAACCTTCCATGACTTTGGTAACATCACGGCTATGGGCGTTTTATATGCCTTTTTGTTAACTCTGACCCTTTTGCCAGGTGTGATTTTGTGGTTCCCAATGAAAACCACTGTAAAGCCTTTGGCCTTAACACCTTTCATGGAAAAGTATGCTGATTTTGTTATTAAAAACAGCCGGCCTCTAATTTGGGTTTTTGCACTTGCGGTTCCTGCCGTGTGTGCCTTTATACCAATGAACGAATTAAACGATGATATTGTCGCTTATTTTGATGAGAAAGTGCCTTTTCGTAAGTCGGTAGATTTTGCTAACGAGCATCTGTCAGGTTTCCAATATATTTTGTACTCTCTTGACAATAAAGAAGAAGGCGCAGTCAACGATACTGATTATTTAAAAAAAGTTGATGCGTTTTCTGATTGGTTACGAGAGCAACCCTATGTTTCACATGTCTTCAGTTATGTTGATATAATGCAAAACCTGAATAAGGCCATGCATAATGATGATGATGCCTTTGATACCGTTCCGGAATCACGAGAGCTAGCCTCTCAATATCTTTTTCTCTATGAAATGTCCTTGCCTGCGGGCCATGACTTAACCAGGGATTTGAATTCCTCCCGTTCCGCCTCCCGGTTGATGGTTTCTTTAAACACCATGACCAACCAGGATTTAATTGATCTTGATCTACGAGCCCAGCAGTGGTTGCGTGACAATGCGCCAGAGTTGGAAACGCCTGGCGGTAGTCGCTCACTTATGTTCGCTAACCTGGGTCTGAGTATTGTTACCAGTATGATTAGTGGTTCTATTTTTGCCATGGGTGCAATCACCATTGTGATCTTGATTGGTATTAGATCTTTGCGATATGGCTTGATCAGTTTGATTCCTAATGTATTGCCAGCCGCATGCGTATACGGTGCCTGGGGATTTTTTGTTGGTGAGGTTAATCAGGCGGCAGCTATGGTGTTCAGCATGAGTATCGGTTTGGTTGTGGATGATACGGTGCATTTTCTGGCGAAATATTTAAAAGCCCTCAAATCGGGTAAATCGGCGGAAGATGCCATCAGGTATGCCTTTACTTCAGCTGGTTCTGCCTTATTGGTTACTAGCCTTGCAATTTCGTCTGGCCAGGCTGTTATGGCACTGTCCAGTTTTAATCCCAATACAACTATGGCGGTCATGCTTGTTTCCATTCTCCTTTTTGCGCTGCTGCTTGACTTTATGTTGTTACCGCCTTTGCTTTTAATGTTTGACAAGAAAAAAGATACAATCATGTCAGCCGTTGGTGGAAAGCAGATAGCCGATAACACTGACGATATTGAAGTTGATGTGGCGGAATCAGCTGCCCAAATTAGTGAGGGTTTGTCTGAAGAATCAAAGCTTACGACCTGACTTGTTGTTGAGAGCAGTTTGAAAAGTGCAGAAAAAAAGCGGAATAGTTATTCCGCTTTTTTTTGTTCTAATTTATATCAAGAAATTTGAGTTCCGGTTCCCATTTATTTTTAGCCCATGTTGAGCTTAGCTCGGCGTTATCACATGAAATATCCGTGTTAGACTGACTTGGCAAGTAAACTAAATATTGTGCTTTGGGTGTGTTTCGGTTTAGACAGTTTGTTGATTTTCCTTCTCCTTCTTTATTCTCTTCTTTAAGCTATTCCCAGGATTACGATTTTCTTTTTTTATAAAAGCCGGCTCCACTTAAAGCCGCTATTGTAATACCCAGGATGCTCAAAGCAGAAAACCATCCAGGGGCTCTGCCAATGGCAGGGCCATAATAAATTAATGCTACGATCCAGATGGTAATAAGTGCATGCCAAAATTCCAGAGTTTTGGCCGATTTTGCAACAACATAACCGGTAATAGCTGCAAGAATAAAGTTGGGGATCATGCCCGCAATCATAAAAAGAACTGAGTCAAACTGGGAAATAAAAAACTGTTTTATTTCATCCTCGGTATAACCTTGTCCTGATAAAATAACTCGGGAAATTATGCTGATCAAAATACTG
>DGOT01000284.1 GCA_002389465.1 Bacteroidales bacterium UBA4459
AGCGAAAATCCCAGGGAGATGCAGAGTTATATCTTCGGTTTTACACCTTCGTGGGCCGACAAGCCTAAATTCATCATCAATGCCCGCGCTGAGGGTGACCACAACAAAGAAAACTCACCGGACTACAAAGGGGGGAAAGGCATTATCAGCAAGCCATTCTTCCGAAAAGCCATCCGCTCACAGCGCTGCCTGGTGATCGCCGACAGTTTTATCGAAAGCACCGGCAAGAAAGAGCAGAAAAGGTCTTTCAATTTCTATCTGAAAGAACAAGTCCGGCCTTTTGCCTTTGCAGGCATCTGGGATCGCTGGCTGAACAAGGAGACCGGCGAACTTTTAGACACGTTTGCCATCATCACTACGCGTCCTAACCAGCTGATGCTACAACTTCCCCATCCGCGGATGCCTGTCATCCTGCCGCCCTCGTTATACAGGCTGTTCCTTTCCAACCGTACACCGCTGAGCGATATTACGGCGATACTGGAGCCATTTCCAGCCCAACGAATGAACACCTACGAGATTGCCACTTCCTTTTACAAAGAAAAAGATAATGCCCACAAAGCACTGCAGCCTGCCAGTCAGCGGGTGGAAAAAGAACACGAGCTGAAACTGCAGCAGGAACTGAAGCTGTTCGGGATGGGGGAGACGCCATCAAGGAAAAAGAAGGAGAGGAGGGAATAAGTTTTTGGTGTTTAGTGCTTATACCATCGATCAACCTCACGTACAATTTTTTATTTTACGTTTTTCTTCCACAGCGTAATTGAAAATAATATTAAAGCGTAGTTAAAAAACTACGCTTAGGTTTAGTTTGTCTTAATTATTATAATTGTAACTGTTCTGGGTGTAGTTTGCAACTACACCCGCATATCTTTTACTATTTATCATTAAATTTGCTTCATGGGTGAAGCATATCAAATTAAAGATCAGGAAGCTGTATATTTTCTAACCTTTCAGGTTGTTGGATGGGCTGATATCTTCAGTCGTAGGATTTATCGTGACATTACGTTGGATAGTTTTACGTATTGCAGAAAAAACAAAGGAATGGAATTGTTTGCTTATGTTATTATGACGAACCCATGTTCATGTAATCGTGAGAAGCAAAGAAAGCATGTTATCAGATTTAATAAGAGACTTAAAGAAACATACATCAAAGCAAATATTCAAGGAAGTTAACAGCAATCCTAAAGAGAGCAGAAAAGCTTGGCTGGAGATGGTCTTTCAGTATCATGCAAAGTTTAATAAACGTGCAGGAGAACAACAGTTGTGGACACATGAAAACCATGCCGTTGAATTAAGTACTAACAATATGATTGATACACGGCTTAATTATATACATGATAATCCGGCTCGTGCAGGTTGGGTTGAACAACCGGAAGATTATTTATACAGCAGTGCAAGGAATTATGCAGACATGGAATCTTTAATTGAAATTGACAGAATTTAAAGTATAGAGAGGTGTAGTTTGCAACTACACCGTCATATCAAAAACACATTAACTCTGTTGATAGTCTGAAGATTATCACCCCACTCAGCATAGTCAGTAAATATGCTGAATAGGGTGCATATAAATTAAACATCCTTCATCGACAAACTGATCCGTTTCCGTTCCATGTCAATGCCGAGCACTTTCACTTGCACATGCTGGTTCAGTTGCACATAATCAGCCGGATTGCTGATAAATTCATCGGCCAGGTGCGAGATATGAACCAGTCCGTCCTGTTTGACGCCTATGTTTATGAAAGCTCCGAAATTGGTGATGTTGGAAACGATGCCAGGCAAAACCATCCCAATCTCCAGGTCGGTAATTTTGTGAATACCCCGGGCAAATTCAAACACTTTTGTTTTCTTGCGCGGGTCGAGGCCGGGTTTTAAAAGCTCCTTCCGGATATCATTTAAGGTAGCCGGGCCGACATCCTCAGTGGCGAACTTTGAAAAATCAAGCTTCCCAATCACTTCTTTGTTTCCGATAATTTCGGAAATCTGTAAACCGGCAGAACGAGCTATTTTCTTCACCACAGGATACCTCTCCGGGTGAACAGCGCTGTTATCCAGTGGGTTACTCCCGTTTTTAATACGCAGGAAGCCGGCACACTGCTCAAACGCTTTAGCACCCATCCGGGGTACTTCCTTCAGTTCTTCCCGCGAATGAAATGCTCCGTGTTCATTTCTGTATACCATAATGTTTTGAGCCAGTTGGGTTCCCAATCCCGACACATATTTGAGCAAATGTTTGCTGGCCGTATTCACATCTACGCCTATGAGGTTCACACAACTCTCAACGACCCTGTCCAGCGAATCTTTCAGCTTTTTCTGGTCCACATCGTGCTGGTATTGGCCTACTCCAATTGATTTGGGGTCTATTTTCACCAGTTCGGCCAAAGGATCCATTAGCCGGCGGCCAATGGAAACTGCGCCCCGTACCGTAACATCATATTCGGGAAACTCCTCCCGTGCTTCGGGCGAAGCAGAATAAACGGAAGCTCCTGCCTCGCTGACTACAAACACCTGGACATCATCATGAAACCGTATCCTCCGGATCAGGTTTTCCGTTTCTCTTCCGGCAGTGCCGTTGCCAGTGGCGATGGCTTCAATTTTATATTGCTGTACCAGTGTATTTATCTTCTTCATGGCCTGCACGTCCTGCGATTGGGGAGGGTGGGGGAAGATGGTGTCGTTGTGCAGCAGTTTGCCCTGTGCATCGAGACACACGATCTTACAACCCGTCCGGAAACCCGGATCAATGGCAAGGATACGTTTTTCGCCCAATGGGGCTGTCAACAGCAACTGTTTCAGGTTTTCGGAAAACACTTTAATCGCTTCCTCATCTGCGCGCTCTTTAGAAAAAGAAGCAAATTCGGTCTCGATGGAAGGAGCGAGGAGTCTCTTATAACTGTCTTTTACCGCCAGGGCAACCTGAACGGAAACATCATTTTTGATAAAGAACCTTTCGAGCCGCTCCAGGGCATATTCTTCCGGAGGGCGAATGCTAACTTTTAGAAACTCTTCTTTTTCGCCGCGTCTGATGGCCTGTAACCGATGCGATTTGCACCGGCTCAGTTTATCTTCATAAGTAAAATAATCACTGTATTTCTGCGCCTCTTTTTCTTTTCCCTTAATCAGTTTTGCCGAAATTACTGCCTGTTTGTCAAACAGTTGTCGAAGAATCATCCGGGCTCTCTTGTTCTCATTAATCCACTCGGCAATAATATCACGGGCACCCTGTAAAGCCTCCTCAACAGTAGTTATCTTACTTCTTACAAAGGATACTGCCCGGCTTTCGATGTTCTGTTCATGTTGCGCCATAATGATTCTCGCAAGGGGTTCCAAACCATGCTCACGTGCCGTATCGGCTTTGGTTTTCCTTTTTTGCTTAAAAGGTAAATAAAGGTCTTCCAGTTCGATCGTATCATAGGTGTTTTGAATGGCTTCGTTCAATTCGTTAGTCAGTTTTCCCTGCTCTTCGATTGAGTTCAGGATAGTTTTCTTTCTTTTTTCAAGTTTGTCCAGTTTCTCTTGTTCCGATTTAATGAGCCCGATCTGTAGCTCATCCAGGTTACTGGTGGCTTCTTTTCTGTAGCGCGCAATAAAAGGAATGGTGGCTCCGTCATAAAACAAGGCAAGGGTTTTCTCAACCTGCCGGACGGAAATGCCTGTTTTTGTGGAAATAAGAGGAATTAATTCTGTTTTCATAAAAAAATTTCAACTGGTAAATGTACATAAACTAAAACAAACACATCCTTACAAGGGTAGGGGATAGAGCAATTAATTCAGTCTTCTTCCAATGCTTTTAAGCGGCACATAAACAGGAACTTATTGTCATTTTTGTAATTACTAAGAAAATTAGCTTACCTTTGCCGCAGTTATTAACAGAACAGTTCTGTGTATTTAAGTTCCCTTCAAGAAAGAATTTCCCCTAAATCTTTATAAATTTAGCCGTATATTTTATCTACAAGACACTTGCCACGCAGGACTATTCACATTTTTTATTTTTAAATTATAAGTAATGAAAGAAGGAACAGTAAAATTTTTCAACAGGTCAAAAGGTTATGGATTCATTGAACCCACAGACAAGGGACCAGACGTATTTGTACACCAAAACGGCCTGATTGACGAAATTCACGAAGACGACAAAGTAAAATTTGACGTTGAACAAGGACCAAAAGGATTAAATGCCATCAACGTTGAGGTAATTAATTAATCTTTTATAAAGTTAGTCTTATAAAGCCATCCGGTTTGGGTGGCTTTTTTTAAATAACAATTAACCCTCTTGTAAACTGCCTGCTAAGGAACGTCAAGTTGCACCGTAGATCTTTGCATACACCAAAGCTCAAGGGGTCAAAAAAATATAGAGTGAATAATTTCTCAGCATTAGGACTTTCTAAGCCAACGCTTGATGTCCTGAAAACCATTGGGTTTGAAACACCGACTCCGATACAGGAGCAAGCCATCCCCATACTGATGAACGATGGTTCAACAGATTTTATCGGTATTGCACAAACCGGCACAGGTAAAACTGCTGCTTTCGGTCTTCCACTAATCGAAATGATCGATATGGGCAACCAAAATACCCAGGCCCTCATCATGGCGCCAACAAGGGAATTGGGACAACAAACGGCACAACAATTAGTAAATTTTACACAAAACAATAAAAAACTCAACGTAGAAGTAGTTTACGGTGGTGCTGCTATAACCAACCAGATTAAAGCGTTGAAAAGAACGACCCAGATCGTTGTAGCGACACCCGGTCGTTTACTAGATCTAATCAAGCGTAAAGCTATTGATCTGCAACATGTTAAATATGTAGTGTTAGACGAAGCCGATGAAATGCTCAACATGGGCTTTAAAGATGATATTGATGAAATCCTTTCATATACCCGTGAAGATCGTTCGATCTGGTTATTTACGGCAACCATGCCTCCGGATATCAGAAAAATTGTCCATAAATATATGGATGCCCCGAAAGAAGTGTCCATAAACACAAGCGAGAAGATCAATAAAGATATTGTACACAAATACGTCATTACAAAAACAGCACATAAAATCTCAGCCATCAGGCGTTTTTTGGATATTCAGCCCGATATGCGCGGAATTATGTTTTGCCGGACAAGGCGTGAAACTCAAAAAATTGCTGACGAACTTGGTAATTTAGGGTATGGAGTGGAAGCTTTGCACGGCGATCTTTCGCAGGCACAAAGGGATTCGGTTATGAAAAGGTTTAAAAACCGGGCCATGCAACTGCTTATCGCTACAGATGTAGCAGCTCGTGGCATTGATGTAAACGACCTGACACACGTGTTCCATCACACACTTCCTGACCAGATTGAATATTACACCCACAGAAGCGGGAGAACTGCCCGAGCAGGTAAAACTGGTATCTCACTCGCTTTTATCAATCCACGCGAAGGAAAACGTATTACCGAACTAGAGAAGAAAAACAAAATAAAGTTTGAGCACATTGAGGTGCCAAGCGTAGATGAGCTGAGATCAAGCCGCATCAACAGTTGGGCGAATCTGATCATCAATACAAAGGTTGATGACCAGGCTGAAGAGATTCTTCATATTCTGCAAGAACAATTTGCTCATTTAAGCAAAGAAGATATATTAAAAAGACTGATTACCTCCCAATTAGACCATATTATGGTTTCCAGTGGGGAGGAGGCTAACCTGAACGAAACGCATGGTGATTCAGGAAGCAAGCGCTCAAAAGGCGGTACGCATCGTTATTTTATCAATGTCGGAATCATAGACGGTCTTACAAAATCGGACCTTATCCATTTTATATCGGATATTTCCGGTGTCAAACGTAAATATTTCAGTGAGCTGAGCCTGCAAAAGAATTGTGCTTTTTTCAATGTTGATGCAACTGAGGATAAAGACCTGAGCAAAAGTTTCAAAGGAATTGACATTGAAGGGCGCAGCATTCGTGTTAACCGTGATGATGAAGGAAATAAACGCGACAGACGACCTTCTTCATATAGCGGAAAAAGAAATAAAAGCAAGCGTAAGGGTGCTAAAAAAGATTTTCCGGGCAAGAGAAAAAAGAGAAGATAAGAATATAGAATATCTTACACTTTTAAATTTTCAGCTATTACCATTTTTCAGCTATTACCATGATCACCTTACATATAAGATAAAACAAATGTCCGATAACATATATTATGTTAAATAGTATGTGTCAAATAAAAGGGAAGTTAGTAAGAAACACACTTCCCTTTCGCTATATTTTACTTATCGTTTAATTGATCCAGTTTATCATTCATCTTTAAGCGTGCATAGGCCTCTTTCAAAGCAGCAATAGTTGGCGCATC
>DGOT01000184.1 GCA_002389465.1 Bacteroidales bacterium UBA4459
TCTAACTCCCGATATATAAAAAAGCTTTTACTCATTGCCTTATAAGGCAAAGGTAAATCAGATCAACTCAATTGCAATTATTGCAATTGGATGATCATCGCTTTTTTAATACCTTCGTTCTCTCAGCGGAACTACGTTTAGCTCCCTGTTGCAGCTCATTTAAAAGAAAGATACAGCTCAAAAGATTGAAATAATGAGCTGAATACATTATCTTTGTGAGCTGAATTGTAAAATATGAACATTGATAATCTAGTATTAGAATTTTTAAAACAAAATCCGCAAAGTTCATCTGATGAAATCCGACAAGGAATATCGGAGAAAAAAAGTATTGCCACGATAAAAAGGCTTTTGTCAAAACTTATAGCGAAAAAACTAATAGTTTCAACAGGAAAAGGAAAAGCAACAAGATATAAATTATCACCATATTTTAATCTGTTTCACGAAATTGACATCGAAGAATATTATAATAAAGAAATTGACGAAAGAACAATAATCGAAAACTTTAATTTTTCATTAATTAGAAATATATTCCCTGATACAGAACTATTTACTTCCAATGAAATTGAAAAATTAGAAAATTTACAAAAAGAATTTCAGAGAAATCTCCTGGAATTAAGTGAATTTGAAATAAAAAAAGAATTAGAACGTCTTGCCATTGATTTAAGTTGGAAATCATCACAAATAGAAGGAAATACTTATTCACTATTGGAAACAGAAAGGCTTTTAAAAGAAAAAGAAACCGCAGCAGGAAAATCGAAGGAAGAAGCCATCATGTTACTCAATCATAAAGAAGCCTTTGACTTTATAATTAAAAATCCTGACTATTTATTTCCGTTATCAGTGTCTAAAATAGAAGATATTCATAGTATCTTAACAAAAGAACTTGCCGTTGACAGAAATATAAGAAAAAGAAGAGTTGGAATTTCAGGAACAAACTATCGGCCAGTCGACAATGAATTTCAAATAAAAGAAGCCTTGTCTTTAACTTGTGATTTAATAAACAAAAAAGAAAATATATTTGAGCAAGCTTTATTAGCATTGATATTGATTTCATATATTCAGCCATTTGTTGACGGAAATAAGAGAACGGCAAGAATAGTAAGCAATGCACTATTGATAAATCACAAATATTGTCCTATTTCTTATAGGACTGTTGACAGCGTTGATTATAAAAAAGCTATGCTGTTGTTTTATGAGCAAAATAATATTACAAGTTTCAAAGAAATATTTATGGAACAATATGAGTTTGCAGTGAAAACATATTTTTAAAAGAAAGAAAAAAACGAGCTACAGCAAAGGCTATACCCAATAAGGGTTTTAATGGTAAACATAAAGCAAATGCAAGCAATGAACATTAGTAATAAATTGAAACGGAAGCGTTTCGAAATCCCTTACTGGGTATAGCCCAGCCGGTTAGCAAACATTAGAAAATAAAACATAATAATTATGAAAAAAAGGCTCACTCTAATCACAGTATCAATTGCAATATTGATTTTAAGTGGATGCAGTAACACAAAAAAAGATACTAAGAAATCCACATTAACAGATGATCAAATAGTAGAAATAGCTACCCATGCCTATGTATATGGCTATCCATTAGTTTTAATCGAGTTTACAAAACAAGTGTTAACGAATGTGGAAGAGCCAACTGACTATGGATATGCACCCGTCAATCAGATAAGTAACTACAGAAGCTTTCCTGATCACAATTTTACTACTGTGGTCAAACCTAATGTAGATACATATTATTCTTCCGCGTGGTTTGATTTACTAGCAGAGCCTATGGTGCTAAGTGTGCCGGCAACAGACAGGTATTATTTGTTACCACTTTTAGATGCATATTCAAATGTATTTGCTAGTCCAGGACCAAGAACTACCGGTACAAAAGCTCAGAATTTTTTATTGGCCGGACCAAATTATGCAGGAGTTACGCCTGAAGGAATGACATTGATACAGTCACCAACTAACACCGTTTGGATGATTGGAAGAACCAAAGTATTAAATGCCGAGGACGGAGCTACACTTGTGAGAAAAATACAGGATGGTTTCAAAATTATTCCGCTAAGCAGTTTTGGTAAAGAATACAATCCCCCAAAAGGAGTTGTTTCTGAAGAAGTAAAGAAAATTATTCCGGCAAAATATACTGATGAACTGCCGATTGATAAGTATTTCAATATGATGGCTGATTTAATGAAGTTGAACCCGCCTGCTGAAGCTGATAAAGAAATAGTAGCAGCAATAGCTTCTATTGGAATCGTTCCGGGAGAAAGTTTTTCCATGGAAGGCTTAAGTGATGAATTAAAAGGAAAATTAAACATGATTCCTGCCAAGGTTCAGAAATCATTTGATGAAACCCGAACAGCCATTGATCCTTCAAAACTTATTAATGGATGGCAAGTAGCTACTGAAGGTATTGGATCGTATGGAACAGATTATCACTTTAGAGGTTACACTGCCTATTCCGGTTTAGGTGCTAATCTACCGGAAGATGCAGTTTATCCCCAGATAGCAGCTGATCAGAATGGGGATTTCTTAATGAGTGATAATAATTATACTCTACATTTTGAAAAAGATGAGATTCCTCCTGTGTATGGCTTTTGGTCCTTAACCCTATATAACCAAAACGATTTACTTGCTGAAAGCACAATAAATAGATATTCACTTGGAGATAGAGATGAACTCAACTATAACAAAGATGGATCGTTAGACATCTACATACAACCGTTGAGCCCTGGAGCAAAAAAAGAAGCAAACTGGCTACCAACTCCTGAAGAGGGGAAATTCAATTTGACACTAAGATTGTATTGGCCAAAAGAATCAGTTCTAAACCGTACCTGGAATGTCCCTCCCATTTTAAAAGTGAATAAAAAATAATATTATACTAACAGTTAATTTATTCTAGTTGTGAGCTGTTCTTATTGAATACGTGTTGAAAATTAACGATTTGCCAACAAAAAGTAGTGAATGTCGCAAGTAGTTGTAAATATGAATATTAGAGCTTTAATAAACATTGGTTGCGAATTGAAAGTGAACAGCTTTAAAATGCGACACGCACCATATTAAAACCGTTAGGGTGCATAAAAAAACAGGATGCAAAATGAAAAACATTCAGAAGATTATAATTCTAATTATTACAATTTCTTTTCTTAGTTGTAATTCGGCTACAAACAGAACAGCCAAAATAGAAAAAAGTGAACTGGCGAAATATGAAAATATTTTTAAAGACTTGAAAATCTATCTGGCAAAAGAAGATGGTAAACTATGGAATCATCAACTTTATGGACCTCTTTTCTTCATAAATCAAGACGATAGAACAATCATCGCAAATGAAAAAGATACCAAAGGAATTCTGACAAAGAATGGTGAAATATATACTGGAATTTTGCCAAATGAAATTAATATTGCTAACACGGCTTTCGACTGGAATGGGAAAAGGTGGACAATGGTTATGTTGCCGCTACCAAAAGATTATTATGAACGATTAAACCTGTTAACACATGAATTATTTCACAGAATTCAGCCAGAAATTGGTTTTGCAAATTTACATCAGAAATCTTGTAGTCATTTAGACAATATAGATGGTAGAGTATATCTAAAATTGGAGTTGGAAGCATTGAAAAAGGCTTTGACGACAACTAATGAAAATCAGCAAAAAGAACACATTAAAAATGCTTTGCTTTTTAGAGCATACCGACATCAACTATTTTCAAATGCAAAAGAAAACGAAAATCTACTCGAACTTAATGAAGGCCTGGCAGAATACACGGGAACAACACTAAGTGCCAGAAATGACGAAAACTTAAAAAAACATTATATTCAAGCCATTGAAAGACTATATGAAAATCCAACTTTCGTTAGCTCATTTGCTTATCGGACAATACCGATTTATGGATATTTTATGAAACAAAATGACAAAACCTGGAACCTCAAAATTTCCGAAAAAACAAATTTGACAAACTTTATTTATGAACATTTCAATATCTCTATTCCTGAGCACCTAAAAGATACTGTTCTTGAAATTAGAAAAATATATAATTATACACAGATTAATGACTTTGAAACAAAAAGAGACAGGAAACAAAAAGAGTTATTAGCAAAACTTGATGAGATATTTCAAGAGAATCCTATTTTGGTAATACCATTTCAAAATATGAATATAAGTTATAATCCAAGTAATTTAATTCCATACAGGGACTTAGGGACAGTATATCCTAATTTAAGAATTACGGATGATTGGGGAATTTTGACAGTAGAAAAAGGAGCATTAGTTGGTAAAAATTGGGGGAAAGTAATAGTCTCTGAACCAATAAAAACAGAAGAAAAAATAATTGAAGGAAATGGTTGGAAACTAGAATTAACTAATGATTGGGAATTGGTAAAAGTTAAAGAGAATTATACATTGAAGAAGAAATAACGCACCCTAACAATAAACTGAGCTTAAAAACAAGCATTTTTCACGGTTTTCGGGTAAAATTAAAACAGGCGATTTCCGCCAATGGCTTTTAGCAGCGGGTTTTTCAGGACAAACTTTGACTTTATCCATTCAACCCCATCCAGATCATATCTTTCAGACGGTCGAGGTTTTTCTGTGCCACCGATGAGATAAATACATAAGGCACATCGGGTAATGTAGGGGTAATCTCCCGGGTCAGCTCTTCATCCAGCATATCGGATTTGGAAATAGCGAGAATCCTCTCCTTGTCCATCAGTTCGGGGTTGTACTTGTTGAGTTCGTTTAGCAGCACTTCGTACTCTTTTTTAATATCGTCACTGTCGGCCGGCACCATAAACAGCAGCAACGAGTTTCGTTCGATATGGCGCAGGAACCGTAGCCCCAGTCCTTTTCCTTCGCTGGCGCCTTCGATGATACCCGGAATATCGGCCATTACAAACGACTGGTGGTCGTGGTAGGCCACAATACCCAGGTTAGGGCGAAGGGTGGTGAACGGGTAATCGGCTATTTCGGGCCTGGCTGCCGACACCACAGAAAGTAGGGTTGATTTTCCCGCATTGGGAAAACCCACCAACCCCACATCGGCCAGTATCTTCAATTCAAAAACAATGAATGACTCCACACCGTCTTCACCGGGCTGTGCAAGTTTAGGCGCCTGGTTGGTGGAAGTTTTAAAATGGTCGTTGCCCAAGCCTCCGCGGCCACCTTTCAGCAGTGCCATGCGTTGTCCGTCTTCAGTTATCTCACCTATTAACTCACCGGTTTCGGGGTCTTTGGCTATGGTTCCCAACGGCACTTCGATAACAATATCTTTTCCGCTGGCACCGGTGCTGCGCTGGCCTCCTCCCGGCATCCCATGATCAGCCCGCAAATGGCGCATATAGCGCAAATGCAATAGCGTCCATAACTGGGCGTTGCCCACCATCACAATATCACCGCCCTTTCCGCCGTCGCCACCATCGGGGCCACCTTTGGGCAGGTACTTCTCGCGTCGGAAATGCACCGATCCTGCCCCACCGTTTCCCGAGCGGCAATAAATTTTTACATAATCGACAAAATTGGAAGGCGCCATGTTTTATTTTTCTTAAACCATTTCGCTGGCAAAGGTCTGAAATATTCCATTAAAAAATTACTTTTGCATATTAATCGCACTGATATGATAAAACAGAGCAAAAAAAACGATGACAAAAAGATCATGCTCGGCATCACGCACGGAGATCTAAACGGCATCAGCTATGAAGTTATTATTAAATCGCTGAATGACAATCGTATTGGTGAGCTGCTTACACCTGTTATTTATGGATTGTCGAAAGCGTTGGCATTCAACCGTAAAAATATTGGTGCCAGCGACTTCAACTACAAGATAGTGAACAACGCCGTGCAGGCGTACCACAAAAAAACAAACATCGTCAACATCAGCGAAGAAGAGGTGACGATCGATTTTGGAAAAGCAACAGCCGAAGCCGGAGCCCTGGCACTAAAAGCGCTGGAGATCGCTTGCAACGACTTGCGCGATGGAAAGATCCAGGCCTTAGTAACAGCACCGCTGAACAAAGCCAACATTCCCACAGACGAAGTCCCTTTTTCGGGACATACCGGCTACCTGACTTCTTTTTTCGGAGCTGACGAGTCGCTTATGCTTATGGTATACCGCGACATACGTATCGGAACCGTTACCGGACATGTTCCGCTGAAAGATGTGTCCCTCGAAATCACTGAAGAACTTATCATCAAAAAGACCGATATACTGCACCGTTCGCTGCAACAGGATTTTGACATCCAGCGGCCGAAGATTGCCGTGCTCAGTTTAAACCCACATGCCGGCGACAAAGGTGTTATTGGAACCGAAGACGATGAGATCGTTACCCCTGCCATCAGGCAACTCAAACGAAAAGGATACCTTGTACACGGGCCATTCCCTGCTGACGGGTTTTTCGGTTCGGGAGCCTACACAAAATTTGACGCTGTCCTGGCCATGTACCATGACCAGGGCATGATCCCGTTCAAACTCATGGCTTTTGAAAATGGTGTGAATTATACGGCAGGACTGCCCATCGTACGGACATCGCCCGCCCACGGAACAGCCTACGACAAAGCGGGAAAAAACACAGCAAGTTTTGCCGCTATGCGGCAGGCGATCTATCTTGCCGTAGATATTTTCCGGAACAGGGAAGCTTATCAGGAGAGGAATGCCAACCCGCTCCCTACAGGTCTTCTGAACGATCAACACAACGATAAATCAACGAAAACTAACCCGACATCCTCTTCATAACAAATCTGTACGATACTTTTTTCTGGAAGATGTAACCATAGAAGCTCATATGCACCACAAACTATACGGCAGCGAAGAAATTGCTGAGATCATCCACGCGGACATCTACCCAAAGAATGCCCCTGCCCTGTCGGTTAAGGATATTCTGGTGGATAGCCGAAGGCTCATCACATCGGATCAGTGTATGTTTTTTGCGCTGGATACACCGAGGAACAGCGGTCATAAATACATCCGCAACCTCTACCTGAAAGGGGTCCGGCTGTTTGTAGTTTCACACTTTGATAAGGCCTATGACAAACTGGACGGGGCTGTTTTCCTGCGCGTTAAAGACACGCTGGAAGCGTTGCAGGCCCTCACGGCGAAACACCGGAGTTTTTTTGATATTCCGGTGATCGGCATTACGGGAAGCAACGGGAAAACGATCGTGAAAGAATGGCTTTACCAGCTTCTGGTGCAGGACAAAAAAATCATCAGAAGCCCGAAGAGTTACAATTCACAGATCGGAGTTCCACTGTCGGTATGGCAACTGAACAGCAAATACGAGCTGGCTATTTTTGAAGCAGGTATCTCCGAACCGGAAGAGATGCCGAACCTGCAAAAAATCATCAGGCCCACCATCGGTATTTTTACCAACATCGGGCAGGCACATGATGAGAACTTTATCAACATCCAGCAAAAGATTGGCGAAAAACTGAACCTGTTTACCAAAGTGGATGTGCTCATCTATAACTCCGATCAGAAAGAACTGCAGGAAGTGATCATCAAGAGCGAGATTCTCCATTCGATAAAAACATTTTGCTGGGGTACAGCAGAAAGCTGCAACTTACGCATCGGGAATATTGAAAAAGAGAAAAAGACGACCACTATCCACGGCATCTATCGTGAAAAAGAGGCGGCCATTACCATTCCATTCACCGATGATGCCTCCGTTGAAAACGCCATCCACTGCTGGGCTACAATGCTGCTGCTTGCATACGGGCAGGAAGATATTCAACAGCGGATGCAGGAGCTTACACCGATTGCCATGCGCCTGGAGATGAAAGAAGGCGTCAACAACTGTACGATCATCAACGATGCTTACAATTCCGATTTCAATTCGCTGAGCATCGCCCTTGATTTTCTGAACCAGCAGAACCAACATCACAAAAAGGTGATCATTCTGTCTGATATTCTGCAGAGCGGACGGAACGAAGTGGACCTGTACACTGATGTAGCTTCACTGCTGGAAACAAAAAGCATGGATGAAATCATCGGTATCGGGCCTGCCATTAGCCGGCAGAGTGATAAATTCAATATTGAAAAATCTTTCTACAAAAGCACAGGCGATTTTTTACGGCAATACCCGTTTGGTAACTTCAGTCACCAGTCGATTCTGCTAAAAGGCGCCCGTGTATTTGAGTTTGAACGTATCAGCCGCATATTGCAGCAGAAACTGCATGAGACGGTGATGGAGATTAACCTGGATGCACTCGTAGCCAACCTGAACTACTACAAATCACTGACAGCGCCATCCACCAAAACAATGGCGATGGTCAAAGCTTTTTCGTACGGCAGCGGCGGATTTGAGATTGCCAACATTCTGCAGTTCCATCAGGTAGATTATCTGGCGGTGGCTTATGCCGACGAAGGCGTGGAACTCCGTAAAGCGGGCATCACCACGCCTATTATGGTGATGAGCCCCGAAGAGTTTGCCTTCGACACCATGATCCGTCACCAGCTGGAACCGGAGATTTTTAGTTTCCGCTCGTTAAAACTACTGGAAAAGGCCATCAGGCAGAGTGCCATTCCGCAAAACAAACCGGTCAAAATTCACCTGAAGCTTGACACAGGCATGCACCGGCTCGGTTTTTCGGAGCCAGAGTTGAACACGTTAATCGAACGGCTTAAAAAAAACTCACTCATCTATGTGCAATCGGTGTTCAGCCACCTGGCTGGCAGCGACAAACCGGAGTTGGATGACTTTACCCACGAACAAATCGACAACTTCCGGCGGATGAGCAGCAGGATCACCGAAGCATTTAACCAGGAGGTTTACCGGCATATTGTCAATTCGGCCGGCATTGTTCGTTTCCCCGAAGCACATTTCGATATGGTACGACCCGGTATCGGATTGTATGGGATCAATACGGTGGCGCAGAATAAAAAGAAACTGCAAACTGTAGCCGGCTTGCGTTCAGTCATTGCCCAGATAAAAGAGGTGAAAAAAGGAGCATCGGTAAGTTACAACCGGAGTTTTATTGCGGATAAGGATATGAAAGTTGGAGTTGTCTCCATTGGTTATGCCGATGGGTTGCAGCGCTCACTCGGAAATAAACAGGTTCCGCTGTACGTACATGGCAAGCCGGTGCCCATCATTGGTGATATTTGCATGGACATGTGCCTTGTTGACCTGACAGGCGTTGACGCCAAAGAAGGCGACGACGTGATTATATTCAACGAAAAACACCCTATTGAACGACTTGCCGAAGCAGCACAGACGATTCCCTACGAAATACTCAGCCGCATTTCACGCCGGGTGAAACGGGTTTACTACCACGAGTAAAACTCTACTCGATCAGAAAACAGTTAATGAATAAGCGCGTTGAAAATAAAGATATTAGATCGCTTTTGCAGTAACCCTGTATTTAATGGTAACTCTTACGGTAAAACTTACATCGTCCTGATCGGTATTTCCAACCAGACTCACATGATAGATACTTTTCTCGTTTGCTATCTGCTTTACAGTATCCCATTGTCCACTCTCATTTCCTAAGGTTAAAACAGAACCTGTCGTTACCGGGAAGCTGCTGAACGACCATTTTGTACTACGCGTATCGGAATATACTGATAATTGTGCGTTCAGTATAACATCCTGACTGATGTAAATTACTTGGCCCGACACAGAAATAATATCAATATTCTTTATCTTGTCTGAGTTCTTATCGAAATCTGCGTTGTCGGCCGGGTCAATTGTTGCGTAAGCGCTAAATTCTCCGTTCATGTCCCTGCCGGATACTTCCAGATCGGCATCATAAGTAGCTTCAAATTCCGTATCTAACTTACTACATGATGTTATTAGTAATACGGCCCCCAGGAGAAGGGATCCAAATAGATAAATAAGTTTTTTCATAGTATAGTAGTTTAAGGGTTTACCTACAAAGTTACAACATCTGACCAGCGAAATCAAGTCTCGCTGTATGATTTTACAGGTACTGCATGCATTATATTTTATGAAAAACAATGATTGATTTTCAGATTCCTATGTTAAGGCAGGGTTCAGGAAATCGATACCATTCACATATTTCGAGCTCTTGGTCAGGCGAAAAGGAAGCTTATTGGAAACAAACGATGCAGCCTCATCAAAAGCCTGATCGTATTTAAGTTCCACGATTACATCTTCGCCTGTGTATTCTTCTACAAAATGGTTATTATTCGCCCCAATACCGAAATATGCCAGCTCATTATCGATGGTCAGGCGAAATTTGCTGTCGAAACTGAGGAAGTACTTTCTCCGGTACCTGTTCAGCAAAGCCGGTTTCATAAAGAGCAGATTTTCCACGGCCCACACGGGTAGTTTCGAATTTCTGAAAACCTCCAGCAGCATTTCGCGGTTCAGGTTGTCGTCCACACGAAACGATTTCAGGGGGAAAGATATCTTATTGCCGAGCATTCCTTCCCTGATCTTAAATTCCAGTACCGGTTTTTCGACAAACCCTTCTTTTTCGCCGTACCATCTTATGCGTGCTTTTTTCCGACTCGACCGGCCTGACACATTGTCGAAATAAAAATCAAACTCGTTGGTGTCGAGGTAAATATTATTGATGTAGCGCGGGTGAAAAATAGGTGAGAAAGCAGCCGGATGTATCCTGATCTGCTGTTCGACAGCATAATAATCCATGGCATCAACCATGAACTTACGTTCATAACGAGCCGCTTTTTCATTAAAAGGAGGAAAAAACATGGATACGCTTTAAAACGATTTGCTTTCTACAAAGGAGACCCGTACACTTTCGCCGTACTTATCCACCAACTGCTTGAATTCTTCCAGTTTTTCCGGATAAGGCGAATCGACCAGAAAGGAAGCCTCGAGAAGATCCCCGTTCTCATCATATCTTTTGAGGAAGGAGGTGCCGAAAGCCTGTTTTACGGCATCCGTCACCTGCGACAGTTTTACTTCGCCGGCTTTGGCTGAGAAATTCAAATACAAATTTTGTTGCCTCGATCGTTTTCCTTTAATAAAATACCGTCCCCATAAAATGACCATTGCCACCGCAAAGGCTACCAGCACGATCACCGTTTGGTTAGCGCCAAGACCCAGGCCTATGGAAATGGCAAAGAACAAATAAGCCAGTTCTTCGGGTTCCTTGATGGCTGCCCTGAAACGCACAATGGACAAGGCCCCTACCAAACCCAACGACAAGGCAAGCGAAGACTTCACAATAGAGATGATCAACATCGTTGTGAAAGCAATCAGCAGGAAAACCCCGGCAAACTGCCTCCGGTTGGAGATTGTTCGGGCACATTTAATGTAGGTATATTCGAGAATAATAGCCAATACGATGATCACGCCCGAGTTGATCAGAAAATCAACTACGGAAATCTGCTGTTCCTGTGTGATCAAAAACTTTTGAAAAAGGTTCCACCTGTTATCCATCCGGTATTATTTTAAAGATCAGTCTGTTTTTTGCGCTGCAAAGTTAGAAAAATTAATCAAGTATCAGGGCAAAACGTAGTCTTCCAGATTCCCGAACCTGCGCCGATCACCCTGTAAGGCTATCAGGTCAAAATCCACCTCTCCGTCAGGGCGTACCGTAACAAAAAGGTAATTGTCGTTAACCTCTGAGCCCATTCCCGTTGCAACATAAGTCACGTTATTTTCTTTATAGTACATGTAAGGTGTGGTTCGTTCAAAAATCCCCAAATCGCCGGCAAACAAAAAAACCGGTGCAGGATAATCCTGAAACATCGGCTCCAGCGTCCCCCAGTAATTTGTTGTATCAGGTGTATAAGGGGGCCAGTTATGGACAATATTCTTAAACACCGTATGTTCATCCCACCAGATTAACTGGTGCACAAAAATAAAAACATGGTTTACCTGTTCCCTGTTTACAGTTAATGCTTCCTCTAAAAAAGCCAGCTGATCGCCTGTAATGTTCCAGTCGTCAAGATTGCCATCCAGCAAAATCATCAAATCTTCGTTATTTCGGATTGAGCGATACGATGCGTATTCATGCTCCCTGTCGCCATACCGATGCTTAAACAACTCATAATCATCATACACATCATGGTTGCCCGGAACAAGATATAAGGGGATCCCCAGTTCGGCAATTTCGCGATCGACAGCATCCCAACTCTCCTTGTCACCCCTTAGCACAATATCTCCAACAAGTACACCAAACGCCATGTGTGGATAGGCACGAATGGAGTCGAACTCTTTTTTAAAAGGCGGATGCAACCCGGGGTTTTTATTGGATGTGTTGCCATATGTATGTCCTGCCACAAAAAAGGCATAGGTATCATCTGTTTCCGTTGATGCATCGTTGCTGCAAGAAACCGTAAGAAACGAAATCACTAAAAAGCAGAAGAAGATTTTTACATGCTTCATATGCCCACACTTTTTCGGTTAACACTAGTAAAATATCTTCGCCACATCTTTTTTATCGCCTTTATATATTTTTCCGTCGATGACGGCTTCCGAACCTTTTTCGATCAGATATTTTGTTTTAGCATTCGTAACGGACGTATTTGTCAGTGTCATTTTTGCGGGTCCGTATTCCGGTTTTTTTTGC
>DGOT01000192.1:0-5554 GCA_002389465.1 Bacteroidales bacterium UBA4459
ACAAACCTCTAGTGTACCTGTTGTAGCGCCAGCTGCACCGCAGGGTAGCTATGTTTGGATGAGATAAGCACTGAAAGCATCTAAGTGCGAAACTTACCTCAAGATGAGGCTTCCTTTAAGGGTCGTTATAGACGATGACGTTGATAGGCTGCAGGTGTAAGGTCAGTAATGGCCGTAGCCGAGCAGTACTAATTACCCGTAAATTTTCTAATCTGAAAGGTTACTCTCTAACCATCAAAAATTGTGCTTTCTTTTCCATGTTAATGTCATTAAATAAGGCAAAAGGAAGAAGGAAAAAGGATCATAAAAATCCGCTTTTAACTTTTTACTTCAAAACTTTTAACTTTAACCTTTTGACTTATAAAGATCTTTGGGTGACTATTGCGGCAAGGACCACCTCTTCCCATTCCGAACAGAGAAGTTAAGCCTGCCAGCGCCGATGATACTGCCATACCAGGTGGAAAAGTAGGTCGTTGCCAAAACTTTAAAAGGTTGTCTCTTTACCGAGGCAACCTTTTTTTTTGTAGGTAGTTCTCCTCGCTTATTAACAATGAATCAGATTACTTATTGCCAACTATGTTTTACTCTGATAATGCTGCTCATTATCTGATTCATAAGAGTTTCGTAAACATACACGATGTCGCTTTTTTAATGAAAGCAAGTCTCCTTCTTCTTATAATGCTTTTAAATTGTATATTTTTTTTAATAAAACTTCAAAAGGTAATAAAGAAAATCAGTAAATTGTGCCTTCATTTTTATGGGACGTAATTATTTATGCCAACCAAAAATTAACAATATGAAAAGAAAATATTTACGCATTAGCTTCCTTTTGATTTTCATTGGTTTAGGGGGTGTTTTAACAGGATTTTACCCTTTCAATAATGAGGCGCGGGAGTATGTACCAAGGCAAGAAAATTCGGAGCTGCAATTGCCTAAAATCAAACCAGCGATTGATTATCTGGCAAAAATCAGAAATAATCAATACACCGGACTCATTGATCCATCCGATTTGAGGAGAGTAAATAATCAATTAAAAAAGGTGGGTAGTTCCAGGGATCTGGAATTGACATGGAGTAATTTGGGTCCTGACAATTTTGGAGGAAGGACAAGGGCAATAGTTAGTGATAATCAGGATGTTTCTGGCGAAACGGTATTTGCTGCAGGTGTGTCGGGTGGCATTTGGAAGTCCATTAACGAGGGAATTACCTGGAATAAAATCAATATTGATGCCTCAAATCTGTACGTATCATGTATGATACAAGCTTCTGATGGTACCATTTACGCAGGAACAGGAGAGAGTTTTGCTGCTGAGACAATGTCGGGACTTGAAGATATGGGCTACACGGGTGGATTTATGGGGCAAGGAATCTATAAATCTACGGACGGAAACAACTTTACTTTGTTAACAGCTACCGAACCCGAGTATAACAATACAGAAAGTGACTGGGCTTATATAAATGAAATAGCATACGACAACAATGCTAAGAGGTTATATGCAGCAACAAATACAGGTCTAAAATATTCAAATGACGGTGGTAGCAGTTGGGCAGCAACTAAAGACACATCTGGAGCAGAATTAAACATGAACGCGTTTGATGTACAGGTTAGTGCAGAAGGCGCCGTATTAGCTTGTGTGGATAATAAATGTTACCTGTCACTTTCAGGAAATGTTAATGATTTTGTGTCGAGGTCAACGGGTGACTCAATAAGTTTACCCGAAAACAATGTAAAAAGAATTGAATTTGCTTTTGCACCTTCTGATCCGAATGTTGCTTATGCCAGCGTGGTTAATCAGTTTGGCAACGTATATAATATTTACCGTTCCGATGATAAGGGGAATACGTGGCGGGTAATCTTACCCGGAACACCTTTTGTTCCCGTATTTCTCGGACAAGGCGTTTATGATAATGCGCTTACTGTATTTCCTGATAACCCGGATAGGATTTTATTAGGTGGATTTGTGCTTTATCAGGGTGAAAAAATTCAGGAAGAAGGCTTATTTGACTGGAAGATAATTTCAGAGGGTTACGCCGATCCGACTTATGCATCTTATTTGCATTGGGATGTCCATACGAATGTTTTCAGAAATGGATCGAACAACACTTTTTTCTCTGGCACAGACGGAGGAGTTACTATTGGAACGGTCTCAGGTAATGAATATACGTATGCCACAGGCAATAGAAACTATTTCACAACACAGTTTTACAGGGTAGCATACTCCGGAGTAGAAAATTATAACTTAGGTGGGACTCAGGACAATGGCTGTATTCTTATTACAGGTACGGCAAATACATCAAAGCAGGGTAAAGAAATACTGAGTGGTGACGGTGGAGCGTGTGCTGTTTCACTGATTAATAGCCAAATTGTCGTTGTATCAGCACCGGGTGGCTTTATGCTCAGATCGGAAGACGCCGGAGATAATTATTCAACACAATTCTTATCAGGAGATATTTCCAACGATCAGGCATTTATAACACCTCTTAGTTTATGGGGAAGTTTCAATAACCCAAACAGCAGAGATTCGGTTTATTTTTATGCCAGAGAAGAGATCCCCGGAGGAACAACAATCCAGGTCAGAAGTCAGAATAGTGGACAACCGTTTTATTATACATTACCTGAAGACATTACATTGCAGGACGGAGATTCCCTTCTTGTTCAGGATTTGGTCTCATCCAGGCTGTTTATTCCTACGGCTAATCACATCTGGATGACGAAAGAATTGCATAATTTCGGTAAAACTCCCGAATGGTTTGAAATATCAGGAGCTGCTGTGGGGATGATAGGAACTCCACAGTGCGTTGCTTATTCTTCTGACGCGAACCATCTGTTTGTGGGTACACAAGAAGGAAGACTGTTTCGGATATCAAATCTTGCTCTGGCATATGATTATGACAGGGCCGATATTAGTAGTCCTTCGTGTATTGTGTCAACACAGGAGATCCCGTTATATATTCCCGGAACTACTGACCCCATCGAGCAAGTGATCACATCAATTGCCGTTGATCCGTCAAACAATAACAATGTTATGGTTACGCTGGGTAATTACGGTAATGAGCATTACGTTCTGTTTACGGAGAACGCTTTGGACGAAGTTCCTGAGTTTGATTCGCGCCAAGGTAATTTGCCACAAATGCCGGTCTATTCTTCCGTAATTGAAATGACGAATAACCATATAGCTATCATTGGTACTGAACATGGAATTTTTGCTACTGAAGATATTCATGCGGATAGCCCTGAGTGGTATGCCCAGGCAGGTTCGATGGGCACAGTACCAGTATTTGAACTGAAACAACAAATTGTTGCACGTGCTGAAGATGAAGTTGTGCTGGTCGCCGGAAATGAAACAATAATAGTTCCTTATCCCGG
The DNA here is from genome assembly GCA_002389465.1 of Bacteroidales bacterium UBA4459. GTDB lineage: Bacteria > Bacteroidota > Bacteroidia > Bacteroidales > F082 > UBA4459. The sequence goes on from DGOT01000192.1 coordinate 3,367, forward strand.
TGCAACCAATTATGGGATTATTTATGCAGCCTCTTATGGCAGAGGACTTCTGAAATGTAACACGTTCAGAAAACCCGTAGGTGTTGATGAGATCAATGCACAACAAAAGTTGATGAAAGAGCAATTAACACTTTATCCCAATCCGGTCTATAATAAGGCAACGATTAGCTTTGATGTGCTGAACCAGGGCCAGGCAACGATACAGATTACTGATCTCAGTGGACGTGTGGTGAGCGAGGAAAAAGAAAGTGTATTGAAAGGTGCAAATGAATTAAGCTTTAATTTATCACATCTGACTTCCGGAACATATATTATGAAAGTGGTGACCGGAAACCAAGTCTTTACCGGAAAATTTATTGTAAAATAGGTTCATCAATATTGAAAAATAGTATAAAAATGAAAAATATCTACTCAATTACAATTTCGTTATTATTGCTGGTGTCGTTCTCTGCATTCGGACAGCAGAGGATATATACACCTGCATTAAATGAGCCTGAGAATGGTGCATTGGATCAGGTTCCCGATGCCTTGTTAAACTGGAGTGCAGTTACCGGAGAATCGCTGGTTATCTTATATGAAGCACAATTATCACTTACAGAAGATTTTGCAGATCCAATAACATTCCCTCAAACGGATATTACATCAGAAAGGATGGGTAACCTGATGTTTGGCGAAACATATTATTGGCGCGTAAGAGCTTACGATGGAGAGGAAGTATCAGACTGGTCGGAGATTTGGTCATTCAGTATACTCAATACCGTAGCACTACATATGCCTCAGGATAATTCGATGGTGTATGCAAACCCTGTTATTGACTGGGATGAGGTTAGTGGCTTAACCGGTTATGAACTGCAATTAGATACTGTTTACGACTGGCATGCCATGGACTTGGAAACAGAAGAGGATCTGAATGCGGTTTTTATTATTGACGACAACAATAAATGGTTAGCTGGTGAGAATGGATTGATCATGTATAGCGACGGTTCGGATTGGTCAGTAGTAGAGTCCGGAATTTCTGAGAATATAAATGACCTTTGGTTCACCGGAGCAACAGATGGTTATGCTGTCGGTGACGGAGGGATTGTATTGCATTACAACGGTAGCGAATGGAGTGCTGTTGATGCAGGCACTACCACAGATCTTGCAGCAGTTTCGTTTGTGGATGAAAATTCAGGATGGGCTGTTGGTGCCGGGGGCATCACCTTGAAGTACGAGAGTGGAACCTGGTCGGAAGAAACAACCTCCAATACAAAGAACCTGAGAGACGTATATGCCCTATCCTCATCAGATGTCTGGGTGTGTGGATTGTCGAAAACCATAGGTCATTACGATGGAACAGACTGGTCCTATGAAGTAGTGAGTAACAGGGACCTGTATTCGATCTGGTTCACTGATGCAAACAACGGCTGGGCTGTGGGTAAATCGGGAAAAACTGTTTATTATAATGGCGAAGAATGGGTTGAGCAAGCTTCAGGAGTCAACAAAGACTTGCTAAGTGTGAGCTTCAATGGCAATACGGGTTATGCTGTAGGAAAAAACGGAAGATTTATTAAGTACGATAACTACTGGTTTCCGTTAACATCGGGTACTGGCGAAGAGATGCGTAGCGTATTTATTACAGGTGATCAGGGAGCCATTGTTGGCGTAGACGGCATGTTAATGGAAAAAAGCGGAGATACTTTCAACAGTCCTGATCTTAAAACTTATCAGATAGATGCAGATTCAGTACAAAAATCACTTCATCAATTATTATTTGGGACTGATTATTATTACAGGATCAGGGGAATGCATGAAGAGGATACAAGTATGTGGTCAGGAGCACGGAAAATGACTACTTATGCAACAACAACCTTGAGTGCTCCAGCAGATGGTAGTGAAGATACGCATTTACTAATTAGTTTCGAATGGAGTGAATACGATGGTATCACAAATTATATTCTTGAAGTGGACTCGAATGAAAACTTTCCCTTACCTAGAACTTTTGGCCCTGACCAGAATCATCAGGTGGTTAACGACTTTGTATTTGGAACTGATTACTTTTGGAGGGTGAAGGTACAGCATTTTGAAGATATTTCTGAATGGTCGGACGTATGGACCTTTACGACAACAAATACGATCGCACTCGAAAGTCCCGCAGACGGAGCGACCAATGTGTTACAGTGCCCGCGATATTCGTGGCAGAAGGTGG
>DGOT01000192.1:5585-9447 GCA_002389465.1 Bacteroidales bacterium UBA4459
TTGTTTCCGATAGCGCCTACTTCCAGTGCCAGTCTGCTCTGGAAAAACGAACTGTTTATTACTGGAAGGTAAGAGGGCAGGCAGGGGCATCGGTTTCAGACTGGAGCGAGGTGTGGTCGTTTGAAACAGAAGGCTATGACGGTATTGATGAAAGTTTTGAAAACAATGTAATCCAGATTTATCCTAATCCGAACAATGGTGAATTTACTTTGGAAATAAACAGCTTGACAAATGCGACTTGTACTATGCGTATTGTTGATCTGGCAGGAAAAGAACTCTATCAAAAAGATATAAACTGTAGCGCCGGGGAAAACTTTGAGAAGCTGAATTTGCAGCATCTGGAAAACGGCATATATCTGATCCACCTTCAGCAGGAAGACCGGTCAGTTACAAAGAGACTGTTTATTAAATAAACAGAGTAAAATTTCATATTGTTAGAAGGGGGCTGCCATACGGAGCCCCTTTTTTTTAATATTTATTGAAACGTTTTCCGAAACTGAAGTTCAGAAAGATGGTTGGGAAGAAAATTTGGTTTGTATTGTCGGCCATGATACTCAGCCCCATCGGAGATATATCAAGTGATGCCCCAACTTCAAGGGCTTTTATTTTGGTGCTTCTAACGCCAAATTCAAAATTCAAGGCAGTTTTCAGATAAATGCCAGGATGAAATGTTATTTCGGAAAAGCCCACAGTGAAAGGAGCACGGCCGTATATATCATCCCACGACTGCGAAGAGGAGTCAAAGCGTTCGGTTTTTATATCGTAGGTATAAAACCCATTACCCGTATCATAAAAATAGAGTACATATAAATAATAAGGCTTGGCAATTCCCAGACTAACTCCCCCTCCATACAGCCAGCGTAATTCAACACCTCCCCAGTAGGGTTTTCTGTTTAACAGTTTCTTCCATGCCATGCCACCACGTAAAAAGAACGCATCATTCAGCTTTCCGTAAACGTAGCGCCTGGAGTTGGTAAAATAAGGATTCAGTACTTTGACCTGCTTGTACGACTTCATCGAAACGAATTCTATTTCCCACATGCGTGTTTTGAAGTAGCTTGTCCGTTTTCCACTTCTGAATTGTATGCCAAGGCCTAAATTATGAAGTACAACGCCAAATGTACGTTGCCGCTGGTACAGGATCAGGTTTTCCGTGCTATCATAAACTTCTGTGTCAAACTGGGAAAAAGCAGGAACAAAAAAAAACAGCAGTACAATGATGACAACTATTTTTTTTTGAGTTTTCATACGTTCAATCAGTTAAAAGAAAGCAAAGCTTATCGTTTGTTTTGTTTCTGTCACCTGGCAACAGGAATGCAGATTAATATCTTGTTTCTTTCTGATACCGTTGCGCTTCCCCATAGGCGGCACACTTTTTAGTGGATTTACAAGAGCTTGCAAAAACAACAACAAGTACGAATGCAGCGATTACTATCAAGATTTTTTTCATAATTTTACCATATTGCTTTCAAGGTGATAACAAAGAAAGTCAGATTTTAACTAAATAACAAGAATTTTCACTATTTATTATAAGCAAGAGGGGTTTTTGTATGTCTGAACGTACACCAAATATCGAAGAGAGTTGGCAATTGGCTTTGCAGGATGAGTTTTCAGCTTCTTATTTTATAGGTTTAAAGGAATTCTTAAAAGATGAAAAACAAAAGCATGAAATCTTCCCTCCGGGTTCAAGAATCTTTGCAGCGTTGAATTTCACACCGCTAACGGCTGTAAAAGTAGTGATTCTGGGGCAAGACCCTTATCATGGACGGGGGCAGGCGCATGGACTTTGTTTTTCGGTGTCGGAAGGTGTTAAGCCGCCACCTTCGCTTGTAAATATATACAAAGAGTTACACGATGACCTCGGTATCCCGATATCAAAAAGTGGCAATCTGGAAAAATGGGCACAGCAAGGGGTGTTACTTCTGAACGCAACGCTTACAGTAAGGGCTGGGCAGGCAGGATCTCACCAGGGAAAGGGGTGGGAAACATTTACCGACCAGGTGATCAAAACTATTTCTGATTTGCGGGCAGGTATTGTATTCCTTTTGTGGGGAAAGTATGCACAGGATAAAGAAGTGCTGATCGATCAAAGCAAACATTTCATTTTGAAAGCTCCGCATCCTTCACCTTTTTCAGCTACCAGGGGGTTCTTCGGCTGTAAGCATTTTTCAAAAACCAACCAAATCCTGCAAGATATCGGCTTGGAAGAGATTGACTGGAATCCGGAAAGTTAATGATAACTTTTTGTTGGAGCACAAGAGCTAAATATTTAATAGTCATCCAGGCATTTTAGCATCAAGCCACTTCCTCTAAGGTCAATTACAATGCTGCGTAAACAAAGTGCTTTTATTTATGATCAATGGCTGCTTGTGCCTTCTTTTATAGATGAGTGTTCCAACGATGGCAAATACGATCGTTAAACCTCTGATCAAATTCGCATTCAGATCACCAAATGCATTGTCATAAGTTGAGAATAGTTCCCACGAAAGGTTCATAAAGAAGTGTAAACCGATGGGTATCCATAGGTTGTAATCCCATTCAATGTATAACCAGGCAAAGAGCCCGGCACCCATAAAGGTGGTTATGAAAATGCCTGTTAATGTGCCCGGATCAGTGCTTTGATATAAATGTAATGAAGCAAATATTAAAGCGCTTAAGATCAGGGCGGGGAAGAACCCCAGTTTCGTTTTTTTAAATAATTGCCCGAAGAAGAATCCCCTGTAATACAACTCTTCGAAAAAAGCAGCAAATACACCCCCAAACCAAAAATCTCTGAGCTCAAGATGCATCTTAAAACCACCTATTAGTCCAAACCCGATGAACATGGGGATGGAAAAAATAAAGGAGAAAACAAACCCTCTTAAAAAGTTACATTTAATCCTAAAGGCTCAAAAAATCTGTGGCCATTCGTGAAATATACAAAGATTATGACGGGTAATCCTACAAGCAGATAGGTTATAAAATAACTCACGGGATAAGCATGAATGGTATCTTCTATTGCGTGATAGGTACTCGAAAAGAACATTTTATCGGCAATGAAGAACAAACCGAAACAAGCACATAATACGATGATGTAAGTTAAATCTTTCTTCATTTCTTATATCAGTGTGCTGTCAGCTTAGCGTATCTCCAGCCCATTCTGAGTTTATCGGAGAGTAAATCAACCTTTTTTTTATATTCAGCTTCGTAGGCCAGGTTTTCATTTTCCTGCGGATCGTTAAAGTGATCATACAATTCGCTGGTTAAAAATTCACCTTTGGTGTCTGATTCTTCATTCCAATTATACCATTCAACATAACGATATCGTTCTGTCCGTATCGTATAACCCATGCGTTGCTGCCTGCGCATTTCTTTAGGGCCAAACCTTCCCAGCAGAAATTGGCTGAAAGCTGCTGTTTTCCATGCAATATCGGGGTTTTCCAGCAACGGAATTAAACTTGTTCCCTGCAAATGATCCGGAATAGGAAAACCGGCCATTTCGCATAAAGTAGGATAAATATCCACGAACTCAGTCAATGCGTCACTTTGCTTCCCTTTAGCCTTAACACCGGCTCCGCTTACGATAAGAGGTACCCGGGTGTCAATCTCATAGTTATCTTGTTTGCACCATCCGTTATGTTCACCCAGCTTCCAGCCATGGTCACCCCAAAGGACAACAATGGTGTTTTCGGCCAGACCCATTTGCTTTAGCCCGTCTAAAAGTCTGCCAATTTGTGTGTCAATATAGGAAACACTTGCATAGTATCCGTGCTTTAATTCACGCTGTCGATTCTCATCCCAGGGGCTGTCAGCCGGGAAAGGTAGGTCGTGACAATCAGAATAACCACGCAACTCAGCATCGCCGTGAACTGCATAAGGAGGG
>DGOT01000039.1 GCA_002389465.1 Bacteroidales bacterium UBA4459
TGCCAGTTTGGCGCCAGGTTTTGACCTAAAATAAGGAAGATTATACATGCTTATGAGGGATTCTAACTATGTGTCCCTCTGATGAGAAAAAGTCGGTTGTAATTTGCACCTTTTGCTAATATTGTTTTATACATATGATGTACTGAATCTTACGTATTTCTTCTCACTGAGTTTGATGGTTCAATGTAAAACGATGAAGGTGGTTCTGATAGGTGGGATTTGCAGTTAGGTGTAAATATTTTTTTCAGTTTTGAACAAAAGATTGAGTTCCTGGGTTTCCGGTAAAAACTGGGAAAAAATAATTTGACGTAAATCACTGAGACCTATTCTGGAGGCTATCTGATGCCCAGGTAATTTAGGATACACCCGAGTACACCCCTGACGGCGGAAATAGTCTGTATATCATAGAACCATCATCAACAGGTTTCAAACCTCTCGCAACTGCAGAGTTACTAAAAACGGCTGAAGCTACAAACACAGAGCAGACAACGCCTCCTTCACGAAGGGGTAGAATGGCTCTGAACTTGGCGCCGATAGCACTTTCCGAAGGCAAGCTTCTGATAAGGAATCAAAGCCGATTATTGGGTGTCAAAGTCGTCTTGCCAGTTTTCTCATCAATACATGAATTTATCAATCAGAACTTTTTGTTCTATTTTCGTAATCTGTTTAGCGTGAAATTTGCTTATTTCGCTGTTTAATATGTGAAGAATGGATAAACACACTTGCCTGATATATTGTAATTGCGGTGCGGGGATCATTTCCGGAAAAAAACAAGACGACCTGGCCGGGTCCTTTAAAAAGCTAAATATCGATGTCTTTGAACTTCATGATCTATGTGCTATTTCATTAAATGAAAAGGAAGTCCTTTCTTCCATAGAAAAGGATTACAACAAGAAATTTATTGTGGCCTGTTATCCTCGAGCCATCAAAAATGTCTTTTCGCAGAATAATATATCAATCTCAAATTTTGAGGTCCTGAATTTCAGGGAACTTTCAGAAGAATCTATTATTGAAAAGCTCAGTATGCTTATTGAAGCACAATCCCCTTCCGGGAATTATGAGGTAAAAAGAAGCAGTCTGAAGGTACCGGCCTGGTACCCAGTTATTGATGCATCGAGATGTACTTTATGTGGACAATGTGCCCGGTTTTGTGTGTTTGGTGTATATAAATACAACAAAAGCAGCCTGGAGGTCGCAAATCCGCTGTCGTGCAAAAACAACTGCCCGGCCTGTGGACGGACCTGTCCGGCTTCAGCAATTATTTTTCCAAGATTACCTGAGAACTCTGTGCTTTCGGGGTCCGATCCCGGAACAGAGACATCTGCGAAATCGGATAAAAAGGAAGGCTTGTTTGTGCTACTAAATGAGAGGAATAATGCCCGTCGGGATATATTCAGACAGGGAGTGATCCACCAGGCAGAAGAAGAGAAGCGCAAAGCCATTGAAGAATTTAAAATTTCACCGAAAAAGAAATAAATGCTAAGACAGCTTATATTCAAAACAGATAAAAGGTGCCTTTACAAATTCACATACAACATGGGGATTAAAGGAGCCATTGGATTAAGCCGTTTTAAAAAACGCTTAAAGAAGGGAGCGTTTTTTCCCGCCTTTCACTTTATTTCGGTGACCGACGACTGCAACCTGAACTGCCAGGGATGTTGGGTGACAGGCAAAAAAACAAATGCCAGCATGGATCCCGAAATGCTGGATTCAATCATTACACAATCTAAAGAAAAGGGCTCATATTTTTTCGGGATCTTAGGAGGTGAGCCCCTGATGTATAAGCCACTTTTTGAAGTCTTCAGAAAGCACAGTGATTGCTACTTTCAGCTATTTACCAACGGTACTTTATTGACACCATCCATTGCCGGACAGCTCCGAAAACTTGCGAATGTGACACCGCTGATCAGTTTTGAAGGCGACCAGGATGTTGCAGATTTACGCCGGGGAGGAAAAAATGTATATGAAAAAACTCAGGCTGCAATAGATCATGCCACCGGGGCTGGGTTAATAACTGGTGTTGCCATGAGTGTATGTAAGTCAAATCTTGAACTGGCCTTTTCAGACGAGTTTATTCATTCACTAATTGAGCGGGGGGTCATTTATTTATGGTATTATATCTACCGCCCGGTCGGCAAAGATGCCACTATTGAACTGGCCCTTTCGCAGGATGAAATTGAACAGCTGAGGACCTTCCTGGTTGAGGCCCGCACCAGATTCAATATTGTAATTATTGATGCCTACTGGGACCAGAACGGCAAAGGGCTTTGTCCGGCAGCATCCGGATTAAGCCACCATATTAATGCTTCAGGCGATATTGAACCCTGTCCGGTTATCCAGTTTGCTACAAACAACGTGGCAGATGGCGAGCTGGAACATAGTTATAGAAACTCAGGATTTTTGGAAGAATTTAAGTCGGAAATCCCTCTTAGAACGAGTGGTTGCATCGTAATGGAGGATCCTCAATGGCTGGTAGAACAGGTTAAAAAACACAATGCCAGGGATTCTTCAGGCAGGGGGAATGAAGCGCAGAGATTAAAAGAGATGCCAAACGTACCAAGTCATAGTTCGGCAAAAAAAATACGTGAAAAACGCTGGATCTACCGTTTTGCCAAAAAACACGCCTTTTTTGGTCTGGGTGCATATGGTTAGGAGAATGAACGAGTCGAAACGCATATTAAAGGTTCCGGAAGAACCGCTTTTGCGAAATAAACTTCGCAATGAAGCAGGATTGCTTGCCAGAGAGCTTAATCTGCTTCCGCCCGCCCCCTTTGACAGGATGGAACAATTAGCTATGGACCTGTTGAAGAAGAACAATATTCCGGAAGAATATATCGATTTTACCATTGTATTACTGGGGAATGAAAGCTGGAGAAGAACCGTTGAGGCCACTCCCTTTCATCGCCGCTTGTTATTACTGCCGCAGTGTTTAAAAGATAATGCTTCATGCAAAGGGAAGTTTGATGCCCTGGGATTAAATTGTGCAGGCTGCAAAGCCTGTCCAATCGATGATATTCTGCTTAAAGCGGAAGCACTGGGATATGCCACCCTGATTGCAGAGGGAACCACTGTGGCCATTGGCCTGGTGGAGGAAGGCTCCATCGACGCCGTTATCGGAGTAAGCTGTATGCCGGTTCTGCAGCGTTCGTTTGAACCAGTTTCGAATGCTGCTGTTCCTGTAATTGGATTGCCGCTGATGTATGATGGCTGCGTGAATACACAAATTGATACTGCATGGTTGTTCGATGAAATAACGGTATATAAGGAGGATAAAAATTATCAACCCATTTCTATCACGGGGATAAAAGCTAAGATCAACGAGTTATTTACCAATGGCAATCTTAATCATTACTTCCCCGGAAACGATTTTACTGCAAAGCTGGCAAAAGAGTATCTGGAGATAGGTGGTCAGCGAATGCGCCCGGTAATTGCTGCCTTAAGTTATATTGCTTACTCCGGCTCGGAAAGAGAGGAAATATTATTTCCTCTTTCGTTGATTATTGAAAGTTTCCATAAAGCCTCCCTGATTCACGATGATATTGAAGATGATGCAGATTTCCGGTACCAGCTGCAAACAGCCCACAAAAAATATGGAATCTCCCAGGCCATCAATGCAGGGGATTATTTGATCGGGAAAGGTTATCATGTTTTATCCGAACTTCCGGTAAGCGAGGCGTTGCTTACACCGGGTTTAAAGCAAGTTTCAGAGTCGCATATTAAACTCACCCAGGGCCAGGGAGCAGATATTCTTTTTCATTCCGGGGATTCTAAAGCAGGTATGGATGAAATCCTCAAGATATTTAAAAACAAAACCGGGGAAGCCATCAAAGTATCGCTTTTACTGGGAGCGATTCTTGGGGAAGCTGATGAATCGGAATTGCAGATATTAAAGGATTTTTCAGACCTGTTTGGTATAGCGTATCAGATCCGGGATGATTTAAACGAGTTCGGAGAGCAGAATGAAAACGAAAAAACTGCTGATTTCCCATTTCTGATCGCCCTGCTTAATGGTCAGACTTCGGCGCACACTTATAATCATGTTGATGAATTCAGAATGCAGGTAACTACATATGGGCTGGATAAGAAAGCAGAAAGATTGCTTGATGGTTTTGTATTGAACTGCTATGCCCATCTGGATAAACTTCAGAATGCAAAGCTAAGATTAAGTTTGTATGGCGTTCTGGGAAAAATTTTCAACCCCGTAGCTGCCAATGAGTAGCAATAAGCACACACCTGTAAGCCGACAGCTTGTTGAAACTGTTCGCGCCGGTTTTCAGTTACTGGACAGGCTGGCACAGAATGAAATCACCGCCTTTATTACAGGCCGGCAAGCCGGCAACGGAGCTTTCATGGACCGCGCGGGCCGACCCGACCTCTACTATTCCTTGTTCGGTTGTTGGATCAGCATGGCAGCTGAACAAACGGAACTTCAAACCTCTTTGAAAGGATTTATTACAACCGCCACCTCAGCTGAATCGACAAGTCCGGTTGAAGAGCTTGCCTTACTGCTAATCAAAACAGAACTGGATGGTGATTTTAAGAAACAATCTGTTTTATCGATCATCAAACCATTTTTGAAAAAAGGCCGGATGATAGAACTATCCTACCAGTTTTTTCTTATTTCACTGGCAATTGATGCCTGTGGGAAGAACAAGGGATTTTTCTTCTTTTTTGCACGGATCTGGCTGAGTCTTTACAGGCCTGGGGGAAACATTCCATGCAGTCTCAGCGCTGCTTTGGTTTATGCCCGGAAAATACTTGGTTTGAATACGTATAACTGGCAAAAGAGACTGCTTGATTTTTCTGTAGAAGGTGGAGGCTTCAGGGCTTTCGATTCCGTTCAGACAGCCGATATGCTATCCACAGGCGTAGCCCTTTTTGTTTTAAAAGGAACGGAGTACGATCTGCGGGTAATTAAACCGGGCTGTCTCGAATTTGTGCAAAACAACTATTTGGAAGGCGCGTTCATCTCCGGAGATGGTGACCTGACGAAAGATCTGGAATATACTTTTTATGGCTTACTTGCACTGGGCAGCCTGGCACAAGATTAGGGAGTGACAAAAGAGAAATTGGAAATAAGGTTTAAGGAACTGGGGGAAATCCTGGTGGATGAACTCAATGAGGATGGTTTCTGGACAGGGGAATTATCATCGAGTGCCCTGGGCGTTGCAGTGAGTGTAGCAGCACTTCATTTTCATAATTCTAAAGAAAACAGAAAGGAGATTCAACGGGGACTCAATTGGCTTAAACACAACATGAACTCCGATGGAAGTTATGGTGATACTCCTGAGAGCCCTGGGAATATTTCCACCTCGCTTCTGGTATTTGCTGCAATACATTTGTATTCAAGTAATGATGAGGCCCTTCAGCAACTCGAGACTAATATTGCTTCCTATCTAATGCTAAGCGGCATTGATATCCATTCGGATAAAATAGCAGATGCCATTTTAGCACACTATAAAAAAGACTACACCTTCTCTGTTCCAATTCTAAGCATGTGCGCATTGTGCGGCATTCCGGAAAAGCATGCGTTCCGGAAAATTCCACAGCTTCCGTTTGAACTGGCGCTGATACCTCGAAGCTTTTACAGGCTGCTAAACCTGAGCGTGGTAAGCTATGCCATACCGGCACTGATTGCTGTCGGGATTGTCATATTCAAAAAGAAAAAGGCAGGGCGGCTTGCTCGCTGGATCCGGAGAGGCGCGGAAAAGAAAGCCCTGCATATACTTGAAAAGTCCATGCCTGAAAGCGGTGGTTTTCTGGAGGCCATTCCACTTACGGCTTTTGTTGCCCTGAGCCTTGTCAATGCGGAGCAAAAAAGTTCAAAAGTAGTCGTAAAAGGCATAGCCTTCTTAAAACGGACTCAACGGCCCGATGGCGGATGGCCCATTGATGTTGACCTGTCCACCTGGGTCAGCACCTTAAGCATTAAAGCACTGGGCTCAAAAAAAGAAGAGATTCTCAGTGAAGCCCAGCAAACTAAAATCACAGATCATCTGAAATCCGTTCAGATTAAAACAGTGCATCCCTTCAATGGCACTTCTCCCGGCGGCTGGGGCTGGACCAACTATTCAGGCTCAGTACCCGATTGCGATGATACCCCCGGGGCCATACTGGCTTTGCTGTCCCTGGACAAACCCGAAAATGTAAAAACAGAAATAATACACGGCGCCATGTGGTTGTTAAGACTGCAGAATAAGGATGGAGGCTTTCCAACCTTCTCCCGTGGTTGGGGCAAACTGCCGTTTGACCAGAGTTGTGCCGACCTGACAGGGCACGCTTTCCTGGCCAGTGCAACAATTCTGAATATATATAACGAAGAGATCCCGGGATCCCAAAAAAGACAACTTCAAAAATCCTTGTTTAAGGCCCTTGCATATTTGCAGAAGCATCAGCGGAAAAACGGTTCATGGTCAGCACTCTGGTTTGGAAATCAACACACCCCGGATCATGAAAATCCAGTGTATGGCACAGCACGAATTCTATGCTATTTAAATGATGCCTTACCCTATCTGGATGAAAAATACAACTTGTTTCAAAGGGCGCAAAGCATGATTGCTTCGGGAGAAAGATTTCTTGTTGATGTCCAGAACAGTAATGGCAGCTGGGGTGGTGATAAAAATGTTTCCGGAACCATAGAAGAGACTTCATTGGCTATTTCTGCGCTGCAGAAAAATGAATTCGGGGCTCTGAGAGACCATGGCTTTGTCTGGCTGGATCATTATTTCGAAACCCATGGATTAATCCCGTCACCTATAGGATTATATTTTGCTTCGCTTTGGTATGACGAGAAAATGTATCCCCTAACGGCTTATTTAGAAGCCTTAAGGCGTTGTATCAGGTAGAGATCTCAGTCAATATTTGTAAGTTGGATGAGGATAAGCTGGAAAAAAACAGTTAAATGACAAAGTTTTCATTTCAATCCTGCCCAGAGTTGATAAAAGCACATCCTTTACCATTTTTTCAAGCTTTGTGGGCTCCATATGCACACGCCCATTGATTGTAAGCTTTGCCTCACGTCCTGCCCCGGCTTCGACCCTGTATGTTTAACGAGTTAATTAAAATTCTTGAAGCTAATAGCTAATAGTCCGAAAAATATAATTCACCTGTTATGTTCTCAAGTTATTATCTCCTCCCAAATTAATCTCCCAATATCACCTAACTCGGCGCCAGTTTTTTCGCCAGTATCTCAACAAATACATGCAAACCAGTGTATTATTTTACATAAAATGAACAGTTAATTATACTGATGTAAGTACATAAAACTCTGTTAATGTTGAAGATAGCACAAATATCCCGACTTTTTGAAGCGGATAATATATCGAAAAAAGGAGACTCATAATCAGGGGGTCGATGGTTCGAGCCCATCTGGGCCCACAAAGCCCTTCAAGGTATTACATCTTGAAGGGCTTTTTTCATTTTACCCTCCACAAGCTAGCCCCTGCCTAAAAAGCTCCACCGGAGCTTTACTATACGGCAGCCGGCCCTGCAGTCAAGCCCTTGCCTAAAAATGTCCCCCGGACATTTTCTTAACGGCAAGTCTAGGTGGTTTTTTC
>DGOT01000069.1 GCA_002389465.1 Bacteroidales bacterium UBA4459
TTTGTTTAACAATATAAAATAAGGAATAAAAAACGTATAATTAGTTAAATCGAAAAAACGAATAACGATTTTTACTCAAAACTCAGTTTTTTAGTCTCTGTATTGTATTTGTACGTTCCGAACTGTTTCAGCAGCTGGTCACCTAAAACAAGTCCGTACCTGAGTTTATGATTTACTTTTATTTTCACATCCTTTACCGTCTTGTTGGCTATCCTGATCTCCGCAATGTTGATGATAGCCCGGTCTGCAATTGTGCTGTTTGCCAGTATTTTTTCCGGATCTCCTTCAAAATCTTCTTTACTGATAGCTCCCCATTTAAGCAGATCAAGGGCTTTGTCGAGCGAGATCATAACCGGTGAATTTTTATCGTAAGCAAATTCTTCATTATAACCGTTGATCACACATGAGGAAAGGTAGATACCTGTCTTCGGTTCTTCTTTGAAGTACACCGAATTGTCGTCGGGATTGAGTAGGATATTCACTTCGGCAATGTCGATGTTAGTGGCCTGCGGGACATAGTCTTTACGCAGTACCCTGAACTCGGTTCTCCTGTTCAATTGATGAGCGGCTTCCTTTTCTTTGGTTGTCGATAAGGAATTGATGAAGTTGTCATCAAGCGTTGTTCCTTTGCTAAAGAGAAAACCGTCACGAATGATGTCTTTTTTCAATGTTCTGGGCACGTGCTCACCATAGCCTTTAGCTACAAGCCGCTGTGGTTCAATTCCCCTGATGATCAGGTAATCGACAGCCGATTGTGCACGGCGCTGTGACAGGATGTCGTTACGCTCTTCCGTGTCTCTGGTATCGGTATGAGCAGCCAGCTCAATAACAAGGTTCGGGTTGTCGCGCAGTGTTTGAATGAGTCCTTGCAGAGAGTCCTGATACTGCGGTTTCAGATCCCACTTGGCCAGGTCGTAAAGGATTTCCGGCAGGACAATAGGTTCTGCAGGAATGGGTTCAAGTAGGAAATCTTTTTCAAAATCTTTACTAAATTCAACACCGACCGTGGTAATGGATCCTCGGGTGTTGAAATAATTGGGTTTGGTGACAATAATTTCGTAGGTTGTGTTGGGTTCCAGCTGGCTTTTGCCAAACGAATAAAAACCATTTTCGTTGGTACGTGTGGTTACCGACAAGCCGCTTGAGCCAACCAGTTTTACCGAGGCATTTTCGACGAGCAATAATGTACGGTTGTCTTTTACTGTTCCTGACAAGGTAAATTCGAGTTGAGGTTCAACAAAGTACCAAACGTCTTCTTTTCCACGCGAGCCTTTTCTGTTAGAACTCAGGTATCCGAATTCTTCTTCAGGATGAAAAACGATCCCAAAATCATCCAGACTTGAGTTGATGGGGTATTTCAGGTTCTGTGGCGGGCCCCAGTTCCCTGCCGTGTCAATTGTTGACACAAAAACATCCAGACCGCCCATACCTCCATGGCCGTCAGAAGCGAAATAAAGGGTGGTGTCGTTCCTCAGAAAAGGAAACATTTCGTCACCCGGTGTATTAATAACGTCCCCAAGGTTAAGCGGTCTTCTGAATCCATCGGATTTGGAGTCGCGGTAGGCCACCCATATATCTTTCCCTCCCATACCGCTTTTCCGGTCGGCTGAGAAATAGATAATAAGCTCATTGTTGCTGATGGTTGGCTGACCGACCGTTGACATAGTATCTACCCCTTTGATATCTACCATTTCAGCCTGCCCCCAGTTTCTTCCTGTTCGCCGAGCTTTGTATATCTGGCAACCTGATTCTTTCTGTACGTCGTTGGAGCAACGCGTAAAATAAATGGTGTTGAACTTTTCGTTAAAGGTAGCTGCCCCTTCATTGGCATTGGTATTTACTGTTTCCGATTCATCCAGAAGAACGGGTTCGCTCCATTCATCTTTCCTGTCGATTTTTGCTACGAAAATATCGCTAAAGTTCTGTCCTGTCCAGTTATCGGTTTCTTTTCCTGTCGACCCTTCCCGTGTTGAGGTAAAGGCAATTTCGTTGTAGTTGTCGCTGGTAAAAGCCGGTGCAAAGTCCGATTCGCGCGAGTTTATTTTTTTTATATTGGTTACTTCGTATTTGGAAGGATTCTCTATCCACTCCTCAATAAGGGCAGCTGTTTCGGCCCCCATACGGCCTCTTGGGTCGTCAGGGACTTTAGCGGTATATGCATTGTACTGTTCAATGGCGTCCTCGTATTTTCCATTGATCTTCAGCGCATCGGCAAACCTCAGCAGGACTTCAGGGTTTCGTTTATCCCACTCGTTGGCAACAAGCCTTTTATAGGAGGCTTCGGCTCTTTTATAATTTCCCGTCAGGCGGTAACATTCGGCAAGTTGTGCTGTAATCCGGTTTTTTTCTTCCTTGTTTTTCTTAACTTTTGTATAGGCTTTTTTATACTTGTCGATAGCAAGCGTATATTGCTGTTTGGCAAAAGCTTCATCGGCCGGTTTGGCCGGATTGCGTTGTGCCGACAGTATGAATGGTGCAGTAATAATTATTAAGACAAATATTATTTTCAGAAAGGAGTTGTTCATTATACGTTGTTATTACTGATATAGTGTTTCATTAAACGAAATTAAACCTTATTTATTGGGTTTTTCACCTTGATTTTCTGCTTTCTCATCCGGTTTCAGTTCGGATTCTAGTTTGGATTTGTATTCGGATAATTTCTGGTCCCGCTCAATTCGGTCTGCTTCCCTGTTAATTTCTGTTTTTATATCTTCGGATGCTCTTTTAATCTCGTTAATGAACTTACCCAGATTTCTGGCTATTTCGGGTATTTTGTTCGGCCCGAAAATGATAAACACTGCCAAAACGATCAACAGTATTTCACCACTACCAAAATCAAAAAAAAGTAAACTCAAAGCTTGAATCTGTTTTAAGGTTGAAGCAAAAATAATAAAAAAAAGCCCTGTCCCGATTGCTATCGGGATCAGGACTTTTATTACACTTTTTTACGGACTATTTTTTCTTTTTCCGCGTATTCATTTTTGCTTCTTTGGCAAGCATGTCTTTTTCCTGTTTGTCACCTCCGAGCAAGTCGTAAGCAATCGGGCTCGCTGTAAACAGGGATGAGTATGTACCAACGAGGATACCTATCAACAACGCAAAAACAAATCCCCTGATAACCTCACCACCGAATATGAAGATTATGAGCAATACAACCAATGTAGTACCTGATGTGTTGATGGTACGTGCCAGGGTACTGTTCAAACCTTCGTTTATATTTCTTTTTAACGTATGTTTCGGGAATAGGTGCGTGTATTCACGGATACGGTCGAAGATAATTACCGTGTCGTTGATGGAATAACCTATAATGGTCAGGATCGCAGCAATGAATGCCTGGTCCACCTCCATACTGAATGGTAATATGCCATAGAACAGCGAGAACATACCCATGGTAATAATCGAGTCATGAAACAAGGCAGCCACACCGGCCAGTCCATATTGCCATTTCTTAAACCTGATGGCAATATATATAAAGATGATGATCAATGCAAAAACTACAGCATACACAGCACGGGTTCTAATATCGTATGCGATTGTAGGCCCGATCTTTTGCGAACTGAGGATGCCCAACAGTTTGCTCTCGCCTTCAGCTTCCGTTGAAAACTCGTTATATTCTATCTTGTTCGAGTAGAATTGAGATAATCCTTCAAATAACTTTGTCTGGATTAATGAGTCAACATAAGTTGAGTCATTATCAATCAGGTATTTTGTAGTCAGTTTGATCTGGCTGTTGGGGCCAAATGTTTTTACTTCGGGTGCTGCTCCTTCAAAAATTGTTGTCAGGTTCTTTCTGATATCTTCCGTATTCACATCATTGTCGAAACGAATGATGTATGTACGGCCTCCTGTAAAATCGATTCCAAAGTTCAGTCCTTTGGTAGCCAGCGACCCGACACTAATAATGATCAGAATAGCTGAAAAGATATAGGCTTTCTTACGGATTTCAACAAATCTATATTGGGTGTTTGCCAGTGTGTTTGCCGTAAATTTATTACTGAAGTTGATCTTTTTGTTCTTTTCCATCATCCAGTTAAAAACTAACCTCGATATAAAGATGGCGGTGAACAAAGAGGAAATGATACCGATAATAAGTGTTGTTGCAAATCCTTGCACAGGACCGGTTCCAAAAATATAAAGCACAATACCGGTCAGTAATGTGGTAACGTTACCGTCGATAATAGCTGAATATGCATTTTTATAACCATCAGTAATGGCTAACCTGAAGCCTTTTCCGGCCCTGATTTCCTCCTTAATACGCTCGTAGATAATTACGTTGGCATCCACTGCCATACCCAGTGTTAGAACGATACCGGCCATACCGGGTAAGGTAAGTACTGCTCCCAGAGATGCCAGTACACCAAACAGGAAGAATATGTTAGTGATCAGTGCGAAGTTGGCTACCAGACCGGCCCTGTTGTAATATACAACCATATAGACCAGGACCATAATAAACGCAAGAATGAAAGAATTCATGCCCGCATTAACGGCTTCACGTCCCAGTGAAGGTCCTACAACTGCTTCTTCAACTATTTTAGCTGGTGCGGGTAATTTTCCTGCTTTTAATATGTTGGCAAGGTCTTGCGCTTCTTCAAGAGTCATGCTGCCACCTGAGATTGATGATCTTCCCGTAGGAATTTCATCATTTACATTGGGGTAGGAATACACATAATTATCGAGTACAATGGCAATTTGCCTGCCAATGCTTTCTCCTGTAAGTCTTTTCCATATTTTGGCGCCCTGGGCGTTCATCTGCATGTCCACACTTACGCCGCCATTATTGTCGTAATCCTGGC
Source organism: Bacteroidales bacterium UBA4459 (assembly GCA_002389465.1). Lineage (GTDB taxonomy): Bacteria > Bacteroidota > Bacteroidia > Bacteroidales > F082 > UBA4459. The sequence goes on from DGOT01000069.1 coordinate 4,794, forward strand.
GTGCGTCAACAATCACATCACCACCGAGGGCTGCGCCTCCCTGAGTTGCCTTTAATCCGACAAGCTCAAGTAAATTGGGGCGGGATGGGTCTGGTTTTACAGTCCAGACAAGTTTCAGATCTCTTGGAAATACATCTTTGGCTAACCGCAGCATATGGTTGATACGTGCCGTATCTTTGATAGCGGCAACGCCCATTCGTGCCGATTGCGCCGGATATGTTTGCCCGGTTTCGTTCTGAACATAAGAAGGCATCAGGTAGGCATACAGAGGGTATTTCTTAGCGTATTGCTGAAAGTTCTCCTCAGTATTGGTGGTTGTGTCACTTTCTATTTGTTCCAACAGTTTGTCTGTAGTCGTATCGCTGACGGCTTCCATCAAACTGTCAATCGGCATTTCATCAATCTTTTCTTTTTCTTCCGCTTCTGTTTCAGTTACCTCTTCTGCCACACCATCCTGAGTTTCGGTTTCAATAGCTTCTGTGTCAGTAACCTCAGCTTCTTTGTCGATATCTTCTGTTCGAAGCAGAGCATTGGCTTCGTCGAAATACTGGTATACTTCCGCAAAATTGTAGGTTTCCCAGAACTCAAGTTTAGCAGTTCCCTGAAGCAGCTTACGCACACGGTCAGGGTCTTTGATTCCGGGTAATTCAATTAAGATACGCCCGGTGGTTGCCAGTTTTTGGATGTTGGGCTGGGCTACACCGAAACGGTCAATACGTGTACGAAGAATCTGAAACGACCTGTCGATAGCATCTTCGGCTTCTTTGCGGATAACAGCAAGGACTTCTTCATTGGTTGAATTAGTCGTAATGCCCTTGTCGCGGAATTCGAATAAGAAAATAGATGCCAGTTGTGCATTAGGGTCCACTTCCTGAAATGCTTCTCCAAACAGAGTGACAAAGTCTTTGTTACTGCTCTTTTGTTTCTGATACGTCTGAGCCAGGGCTTTTTTAAATACCGGATCATCGCTGTTTCCCGAAAGGGCTTTGATGATATCACCAACGGACACTTCCAGTACAACGTTCATACCCCCTTTCAGGTCGAGGCCAAGATTTATCTCTCGTTCTTTGGCTTCTTTGTACGTATAATCGTCAATAAAAATGTTGTAAACTACTTCATTGGAAATACTGTCCAGGTAATAGTTTTCTCTTGCTTTGGCAATCGAATCAAGGTAATAATTCCTTAAAATTTCGTTATCCCCTGCGAGTTCTTGTGCCACGTTTTGAGCAGTTTCGTTTACTGCATAATTTTTAGCATCTCTTTCAACCGATGTTGTTACATAAGTAAAACTTAGCTGATAAAGACACACTAAAGCAAAGGCGATGGCAAAAAACTTGATAGCTCCTCTGTTTTGCATTTGATTATAAAATTTATGATTTTACTTCAATTTTTTGAGGGTGCAAAAATAGAATATTATTTGAGAATTAACAATTTAAATACAAGAAATCATTCGATTGCTTTTTGCCTGATATTCAAAAAATTAATTAAAAGTATATTTGACAGACACACATTACTTGTTTTTTAACCACTTCCATATTTCGGCATAACTAACTTTTTTACCGTACATCAGGATACCCGTGCGGTATATTTTCGCTGCCAGCCAGGTAGTTGCGATAAAACCCAGAATAAGTAAAACAGCCGATGTCCATATCTGCCACAGTGGTACACCAAACGGGATGCGCATCATCATGGTTACCGGTGAGGTAAAAGGGATAAAAGACAGCCACATGGATAAAGAGCTGTCAGGCTGGTTGATAATCACACCTGTCATCATCACCGAAAAAATAAGCGGTATGGACACAGGAAGCATAAACTGCTGGGTGTCGGCATCCTGGTCAACAGCACCGCCGATAGCTGCAAAAAGCGAGGCATACAGCAGAAAACCACCGAGAAAATAAAAGATGAAGCTGAAGATCATGACCCTGAAATTAATTCCGTCAATTATTTCCTTAACAAGTTCCAATTTGTCCAGCCCGATATTTTCTGTCTGAATTGACTGCTCAATAACCTGACCTGACTGATCCCACTGCGCTAAGTTCTCAGGAATGCTACCCCCGAATAATCCGGATTGAAAAATCCCTAGAAATAAGGCTGTTAGCACGATCCAGAGAAAGAACTGTGTCAGGCCCACCAGGGCGATGCCCACAATTTTTCCCATCATGAGCTGGAAGGGTTTTACCGATGAAATGATTACCTCCACAATACGGGAAGATTTTTCTTCCATCACTCCTTTCAATACCTGAGCCCCAAACATAAAAATGAAGAAATAGATCATGATGCCGGCAAAAATGGACAGGCCCACTTCCACTTCGGTGTTGCTCTTCTTTTCAACACCTCCTTCTTCGATCCGGTAGGTAGTTAAATTAATGTTGGTTTTGGCAGATTTGATAACTTCCGGATCGATGCCCGATGCCAGTAGCTTCCTGTTCTCGATCTCTTTTTTCATTACCGTCCGGATGTATGTCGTAACATTTAGCCCCGGTTGAATTGTGGAGTATAACTGGGCATTTACCGGAATGTTCAGTTGTGTGCGTGGAATATACAGAAGCAAGTCACCTTTCTCATGTATGGCGTTCTCTTTGCTTGTCTCCAGATCATCGTAAATATAATAGAAAGTGATGTTGTCCTGATCTTTGAATTTCTCATGAAACCAGCCGGTTTCGTCCAGAACAGCCACCCTTTTTTTTGTTGCTTCGCTCCAGTCGGCCAAAAATGCAGGAAGAATTATAGTTGCTGCCATAAGAAGGGGGCCGAGAATGGTCATGATGATGAAGGATTTTTTCTTCACCCGCGACAAATACTCCCGTTTTATGATCAGCAGTGTTTTATTCATGTTGCGCGTTGTTGACTTCCTGAATAAAGATATCATTGATGGAAGGTAATACCTCCCGGTATGAGGTAATTTCGGCCTGCGGCATTATCGCATGAAGCAATTCATTGGGCGACCCGCTTCCTGTTATTTTTATGCGGCTGTTAAAAGTGCCGTTGGTTCGGTTTGTCGATAAAACGGTAAAACCTTCTTTATCCAGTAAAAGTTCCTTAGGTGATTTGTATGTGATTTCGAAAATATTAGCTTTAAACCTGTTAATAATTTCGTTGATTTCACCAGAGAGGATTACCTTGCTGTTGTTGATGAGCGCAATGTGGTCGCAAAGCTCTTCAACCGATGCCATGTTGTGTGTAGAAAAAATGATTGTAGCACCTTCTGCTCTTAGCTTTAAGATCTCTTCCTTTAGCAAGTTCACATTGATTGGGTCGAAACCGCTGAAAGGCTCGTCAAAAATTAATAGTTTGGGTTGGTGTATAACCGTAACAATGAATTGTACTTTTTGCTGCATCCCTTTGGAGAGTTCTTCCACCTTTTTATGCCACCACGAGCTTATGTCGAATTTATCAAACCACTCTTTCAGTTTTGTATATGCCTCCTGTTTGGGCATTCCTTTCAGTTGTGCCAGGTACAGCGCCTGCTCGCCAACTTTCATTTTTTTGTAAAGGCCTCGTTCTTCGGGCAGGTAACCGATAAATTGTGTATGGGAAGGTGTCATTTTCTTACCCTCCAGAAAAATTTCTCCGCTGTCCTTAGCCAATATCATATTAATGATTCGGATCAGGGTTGTTTTGCCGGCTCCGTTCGGGCCAAGCAGGCCAAAGATGCTTTGTTGTTCTACATCAATGGAAACTTTGTCCAGCGCTTTGTGACCGGCATAAGATTTTGCTACATCTATGGCTTGAAGCAGGGACATCAACGGTTTTTTTTGTGCTTCTTATTTTAATTCAGGCAATAATACAAAGATATTAAACGCCTGAGAGTCTTTACTATGAAAAGAATTCACGCATTCTGTCGAAGTAACTTTTATCCTGAGCCGTGGGATTAGGTTTAAAATTAGCAGAACTTTTCATCTTTTCAAGCATTTCCTTTTCTTCTTTGCTCAAGTGTTTTGGCACCCAAACGTTTACATTCACAAGCAAGTCACCTTTTCCGTAACCATTCACATCGGGCAGGCCTTTACCTTTCAGGCGTAAGACTTTGCCCCCCTGAGTTCCGGCAGGTATTTTTATTTTTGCTTTTCCGTCAACTGTGGGTATTTCGGTTGTTGTACCTAAGGCTGCATCTGTAAAACTGACAAACAGATCATACAGTAGGTTGTTGCCATCTCTTGTCAGGCCGGAATTGTCCTTTTTCTCTTCGATCAGAACGAGTAAGTCGCCCGGAACACCACCCCTTGGCGCTGCATTACCTTTACTACTGACAGACAATTGCATGCCTTCGGCAACACCTGGGGGAACTTTAAATGTAACTACCTCTTCTCCCTGTACAATTCCGTTACCATGGCATTGTTTACATTTATTAGTAATTATTTCTCCTTCGCCTCCGCATTGCGGGCAGGTAGATGAAGTTTGCATCTGCCCCAGAAATGTGTTGGCAATTTTGGTAACCTGGCCGGCACCACCGCATGTAGGACATGTAGATTTGTCGCTACCATGTTCGGCCCCTGTTCCCTGACAGGCTGGGCAGGAAACATATTTCCGGAGTTTTATTTTTTTCTCCGTTCCATGGGCAATCTCTTTCAGGCTTAACGTTACTTTTACCCGTAAATTCGATCCTCTCCTGACCCGACGCCTTCCAGATCGCTGACCTCCGAAACCGCCACCAAAACTACCTCCGAATGCACCTCCGAAAATATCGCCAAAATGGCTGAATATGTCATCCATTGACATATGTTGAGCACCGCTAAAACCTCCTGATCCGCTAAGCCCGCTATGACCAAACTGATCATACCTGCTGCGTTTCTCTTGATTGCTCAACACCTCATAAGCCTCGGCCGCTTCTTTAAATTTTTCTTCCGCCTCCTTATTGTCAGGGTTTTTATCGGGATGATATTTTAATGCCAGTTTCCGGTAAGCTTTTTTTAGTTCTTCGGGCGTTGCGTTTTTTGAAACACCTAAAATATCGTAATAATCTTTTTTGCCCATATCCGTTTCTGTGTAATAATTATTCATCTGTTGTATTAAAATATTAACTACCCACCACAACTTTTGCAAACCGAAGTACTTTGTCGTTGAGTAAATATCCCTTCTGAATTACGTCGACCACTTTTCCTTTCATTTTTTTTCCAGCATCAATATTTGTAATGGCCTCATGAAAATCCGTGTTAAAATCGGTTCCCATCGAGTTCATCGGTTCTAATCCTTTTTGACTGAGTGTATTAAATAGCTTGTTGTAAATAAGTTCTACACCCGAAACCAAATCGTCTTCTGAGGTATGTTCTTTCAGTACCTGCATGGCTCTTTCAAAGTCATCCAGTACTGGTAGCAGATCAACAATTAAATCCTGGGATGCTGATTTCTGCAACGCTAATTTTTCCTTAATAGTCCTCTTCCTGTAGTTATCAAATTCCGAATACAGCCGTACATATTTATCCTGCATTTCTCCCAGCTCTTCTTTCAGTTTTTTAGCTGTTGATGACTTTTTTGTCACCTTGCCTTCTTTAACTTTACTTTCCGTCTTAGCAGCAGTTGATTCTTTCTTTTTATCTTTTTCGTCTTTTTTTTGTGCCATCTTTTTCGTCATGATTTTCTATATACAATAAGGTATTTTCGGAACACAATTTTTTTGCCAATATCGATAAACGGCCATATTGGCAGAAGATTTGTTTTAATAACTTAAAAGGAAAATTAAATTCGTTCGATATCCGCCCCTAGTTGCCGTAGCCGGATGTCAATATTTTGATAACCCCTGTCAATCTGATTAATATTCTCGATGATGCTTGTTCCTTTAGCAGATAAAGCCGCAATGAGCAATGCAACCCCTGCCCTGATATCAGGAGAACTCATCTTTATTCCTTTTAACGATTGTTTATGATTGAGGCCAATAACTGTAGCTCTGTGCGGATCGCAGAGAATGATCCGAGCACCCATATCAATCAACTTATCCACAAAGAAAAGCCGGCTTTCAAACATCTTCTGATGAATCAGAACACTACCTTTTGCTTGTGTGGCCACCACCAGAACGATGCTGATAAGGTCGGGTGTAAATCCGGGCCAGGGCGCATCGGCAATGTTCATAATGGAACCATCGATAAAGGTCTTTATTTCATATTCCTCTTTGGCAGGTACTATTATATCATTCCCGTTCTGTTTAACCGTAACGCCAATTTTTCTGAATACATCCGGGATAAGCCCCAGGTCGTGTAACTGTACATTTTTGATAGTAAGTTCTGATTGTGTCATGGCAGCAAGGCCGATGAAACTGCCCACTTCAATCATGTCAGCCAGCAAAGTATGTTCGGTTCCATTCAGATGGCGAACTCCTTCAATAGTGAGCAGATTAGAACCAATGCCCTCAATTTTTGCCCCCATGCGGTTGAGCATCTTACACAGTTGAACAAGATAGGGTTCGCAAGCTGCATTAAAAATGGAGGTCTTTCCTTTGGCCATTACTGCTGCCATAATGATGTTGGCTGTTCCCGTGACGGAAGCTTCTTCCAGCAGCATATAATTTCCTGTCAAATTTTTTGCCGCTACATGATAACTCTTTTCTTCGTCGTTGTAAGTAAAGGTTACGCCCAGTTTCTGTAATCCTATGAAATGCGTGTCAAGACGTCTCCGTCCGATCTTGTCGCCACCGGGCTGAGGAAGGTAGCCGGTTCCAAAACGAGCCAGCAACGGCCCCAAGATCATAACGCTGCCCCGGATACTGGTTGCTTTTTCGTAATACTCTTTTGTCCTGATATAGTCGATATTTATATTATCGGCCTGAAAAATGTATGCGTTGGGGCCTGTTATGGATATCTTTACTCCAAGGCCTTTAAGGAGGTCAATAAGCCGGTTCACGTCAACAATGTCCGGTACATTCGTCATGTGTACTTTGTCAGCAGTAAGCAATACGGCGCAAAGTACCTGCAGGGCTTCATTTTTAGCGCCCTGCGGAATGATGTCTCCCGACAGTTTGTTGCCGCCGTTAATTTTAAAAGAATTCATAGGTTTGATTTTCATCCATTAAAATAACGAAAAATGAATTATAATTTAAATGTGACCATAAAAATAATTTTAGAACGGCAATGTCACCTAAACCAGACGATCTCTATTGTTGCCGCTTTTTTCTTTTCCCGCTGTTGTCTTTTGAACGCGGTATGAATTTCTTTTTCCGGCTCTTATTACGGGCTAAAATATCCGATGTTGCAGTCAGCTTTTGCTCGTCCGAAAGTGTTAGCTTACCGTCAGATAATATATTCAGATGATGCGCAATAACCTCATCATCAACCGATTCGCGGTTCCAGTTTAAATATGACTTCTTCAAATGGTTTGCGATTGTATGTACCAAAGCTTCTTTTTCAGGACCATCTTCGAATGCGCATGCTTCTTTGATGATGGCTTCAATATTTTTCCCGTAATGGCGGAACTTGATCTTTTTATCGCTGTACAATACCTTATCGGGCTTACGTTCCAGCGTGTCTTTTTCAGGTTTTGGATAAGGGCCGTCAACATCCAGGCGGAAATCGGATACAATAAAAAGATGATCCCATAAAGTCCGCATATAATCACTCGAATCGTGGTTCTGTGGATTCATTGACGCCATAACACTTACGATGTATTTAGCGGCATTAGTGCGTTTTTCCCGGTCTTCAATGGTTAAGGCGTACGCTACCATTTTCTGAATGTTGCGACCATATTCGGGAATGATCAGTTTTTCTCGTTGTGAATTATATTCCATAATACAATGTAACTTTATAATAAGGTTGGAACGGCTCTTTATATAAGACGTCAATTTTGCGCAAAATTAGCTAAATAATTATATGGTAAGGCGCAAGCGTTTAATTTTTACTGTTTAGGTAATAATCTTCAACTTGGCAAACCGGAGTAAGAGGTTCTTTTTACCCACCACGCTAAAATAAACTGTAGCTTTTTTATTGGGTCCCTGTCCTTCAATTGCGATCACTTTTCCGAGACCAAATCTGGAATGTTCTACCTGCATTCCGGTTTGTAACTCTGAAGTGTCGGAAGCTTCAAAGGTAATCTCTTCTTCTTTGGGAGTCCTTCTTCCCAGTGAAGTCATGCCCGGTTTGATGTTGCTCCTTTTCTGCGGTCTATTTACTTTCCCATCGAGCTGAATGGAAGCTTTTTTAGGTTTTTCAAAAAGCGACTCGTCTATTTCTTCTAAAAATCTGCTTGGTTCCGATATGGTGAACTGTCCCCATTGGTAGCGGCTTTCAGCATACGACAGAGTTATCTTGTTCATGGCACGGGTTAACGCTACATAAAACAGGCGTCGTTCTTCTTCCAGGTCAGCCCGCGAGTTGATGGAATGTATGGAAGGAAAGAGATTTTCTTCCATACCAACGATGTGGACATTGGAAAACTCAAGTCCCTTAGCTGCATGAATGGTCATAAGAGACACCTTATTGTTGTCATCATCGTCTTTATCTGCATCGGTTAGTAAGGCTACATTCTGCATGAACTCATCCAGCGTACCCTGTTCCGCCATGTCGCCTTCATTTTCTTTGGCCGCAGCTTCCGAAAACTCCTTGATGGCATTGAGTAACTCTTCCATATTTTCCACCCTGCTGATTCCTTCTGGCGTATCTTCTTCGTGGTATAATTTTAAAAGACCTGATGATACGGCAATATGACGCGCCACTTCGTAGGCATCTTTTTTCTTCAGTTCTGTTTTAAAGCTCTTAATCATGGTAGTAAAATCGGTCACTTTCTTTATGATGCCCGAATTTACAGCAACATGGTATTTACCCGGATCTTTGATCACTTCCCATAAGTTGACATTGTATTCATCAGCGGCTACGATCATTTTCTCCATACTCGTTTTTCCAATGCCTCTGGCCGGCTGGTTGATAGCACGTTGAAGGGCATCCTCGTCGTTATGATTGATGGTAAGGCGAAAATAGGCCAGCAGGTCTTTTATTTCCTTGCGGCTGTAAAAAGAGAGACCTCCGTAAATACGGTACGGTATATTTAATTTCCGTAGCGATTCTTCAATAGCACGCGACTGGGCATTAGTACGGTATAAAACGGCAAAGGAACTGTGAGGCAACTGATAGTTCATTTTACTCTCAAAAATGGCATTAGCAACGAGTTGACCTTCTTCATTATCGCTGGTTGCTTTGATCAGTCCGATTTTTTGCCCTAACTCATTTTCCGTCCACACAGTTTTTTGAATCCTGTCTTTGTTGAATGTAATTACTTTATTGGCAGCCTCTACAATATTCTTTGTCGATCGGTAGTTCTGTTCAAGTTTAAAAAGCTGAAAATCCGGATAGTCACTTTTGAAGTTCAGCATATTGGTAATGTTGGCACCACGAAATGCGTAAATGCTCTGAGCATCATCGCCCACAACACAAATATTTTCAGTGTTGGCTGCCAGTTTTTGAATAATCAGGTACTGGGCGTGGTTGGTGTCCTGATACTCATCGACAAGAATATGTTTGAACTTTAACTGGTATTTGTACAACACATCGGCAAAATCGCGGAAAAGGATATAGGTGTTAAAAAGCAGGTCATCGAAGTCCATAGCGTCGGCTCTTTTTAACTTGGCTTCGTAACTTTTGTAAATGTCTTTGATCAGGGGTTTGCGTGCGCTGGTATCAGCAGATACAATTTCCGGGTTCTCACTATAGTCTGTCGCATTGATCAGGCTCGACTTAGCCATGGAAATACGGTGTGCTACATAGCTTGCAGCATATGTTTTGGGGTCGAGATTTTTGTCTTTTATAATTTGTTTAATGAGCCGTTTACTGTCGTCTGAGTCGTAAATAGAATAATTGGAAGGATATCCCAGATGGTGTCCTTCTATTCGTAATATCTTAGCAAATACAGAATGAAATGTGCCCATCCAGACATTCCGTGCGTCAGTACTGCCAACCAGTTCAACCACCCGATCTTTCATTTCGCGGGCAGCTTTATTCGTGAAAGTCAAAGCCAGAATATTGAACGGGTCAATCCCCTGCTCAAGCAGATAAGCCACTTTATAGGTCAGTACACGTGTTTTTCCAGATCCCGCTCCGGCAATAACCATCATTGGACCATTGGTGTGTACTACGGCCTTATATTGTTCTTCGTTAAGCTGTGTTAAAAAGTTGCTCATCTGATTTTAAATGTGCCCGCAAAAATACCTTAATTATCTGTTCCGGGCTGATCATTTTACATTGGATTTTCAACAAATCATTTTTCGTGTATTTTTGGAGTGAATATGAACCGTACTTCTGTGAATAAATCATGGGATTTGCTGTTGTTGCTTATAGTAATAGTGGCCTTTCTACTCAGGTTTTGGCGCTATACTGACATCCCATTTACATTCGATGAGCTAAGCGCTGTGAGTCGGACAACTTATGATAATTTTCGCGACCTGATTAAATATGGGGTCATTGAAAAAGACACGCATCCGGCAGGGGTGCAGGTATTTATGTATTACTGGATCCGCTTGTTCGGCGATGCCGAGTGGATAGTGAAGCTGCCTTTTATGTTGGCGGGTCTTGCATCGGTATGGATTGCTTATGTTATTGCCAAGCTTTGGTTCAACTCCACCACAGCCGTATTAACAGTGTCTTATATGGCAACTCTTCAGTTGTTTGTGCTGTACAGCCAGATAGCCCGGCCTTATGCCAGTGGTTTGTTTCTTACATTGATGATGGTTTATTTCTGGAGTAGGTATCTGGTGCAGGGATACCGAACGGCAGACCTCGTCTTATTTGTCCTGTTTGCAGCCTTTTCAAGTTATGATCATCATTTTAGCCTGCTTTTTGCCGCGATTGTTGGTTTTTCGGGCCTGTGGTTTGTAAAAGCGGATAAAAGACTCCAATATATGCTGGCAGGCATAGCTATTTTTGTTTTATATATACCGCATCTGCCGGTTTTTCTCAGCCAGCTAAATAAAGGTGGAATTGGCGGTTGGCTTGCCAAACCATCACCCTGGTTTCTTTTCCGGTTTCTTACATGGTTGTTTCATTATTCCTTTTGGGTGGCATTGGTACTCTCAGGAGTGTTCTTTTTCATCCTCATTACCTCCGGAAAAAAGGTTCCCCCGGCAGACCGGAGAATTCGGTGGTTTATGTTGTTGTGGTTTTTGCTGCCTGTTGTCATTGGCTATCTGTATTCTGTGCTGTTCGAACCGATTATCCAATACTCGCTGCTTATCTTTTCAACACCTTATTTATTCATGCTGCTATTCTCCTATACAGGTAGTGCGAAGAAAAAGTATCTTACCTTGTCAGTTTTACTGATTCTTACAGTAAATTCACTCACATTGATCTTTACCAGAGAACATTATAAGGTGTTTTATAAGCAGCCTTTTGAACATGTGGTAAAAAGTGCTCTTGCTATGGACCAGCAAACTCCCGGAAAGATTATGATTATCAACAATTATATTCCTTATTATAGTGAGTATTATTTCAGAAAGTATCACAAAACCTTACCCTATTATACAGTTCGCAACAAAGATCTTTCGATAGCTGATTTTAAAAATATATTATCAAGTATAGAAGAAAATAAAGTTATTACTTCCGGATTGAGCAGTGGCTATTTCCAACTGATCAAAGAACAGTTTCCGCATTGGGTTGGTTTCAACAGGGGGTTTACGTTTGAAGAGTATGTTATGGCCAATGATCTCCTTCCCAACACGGATGAATTATATCCCGCTCTGATTTCAGAAGTGTCGTTCGGTAATGATCAATTGGCTCACTGGAAAGTCAATAAAAAAAATCTGCTGCAGGATTCCGTTTCCGGTTTGTATTTATATAAGGTATTGCCTGATCAGGAATACAGTCTGCCATTTAAGATGCCGTTGGGGCAGATGGTTAGCAATATATACTCGTTTGTTGACATCGAAATGGAAATAAAAACGGAAGATACACTACCGGACCTCGCCCTTGTTGCGGAGATAAGAAAGAACAAAGAGATGGTGAGATGGCAGGCTGCTAATTTTAGAGATTTCGACCTCGTTCCGGGAACCTGGCAGAAAATTTTCCTGACGGTGGACATGCAGGTTGCTATGAAAGATAAAAACAGGATTGATAGTAATTATGTATTTAACATGTTTCTTTGGAATAAGAATAAGAGCCAGTGTCTGGTAAGAAGTGTCAATATTTATAAAAGACCTGGTAATCCATATCGCTACGTTCTTTTTACGGATATTCCGAGAATCAGCCACAAAGGACTTTCTGCAGAGGAATGAATTCACAGGCTTCCTAAAGTTCCCATCGTTGGCGCCTTCACTAACGACACAACGATTCCTTATTATCTTCAAATATCCCCCAACGTTGGTGTCTTCACCAACGATCAACAGTTAGTGATGACACCAACCAGGGGGTGGTGGTGGTGATATTTCAGCGTAGTTGCAAACTACACTGAGGCAGATAAATTAGCGGACTGAAAAAGATGATCGGTCTTCCAAAAAATGAAAACTGGTTTTTCCTTCATTTCGCCCGTAAATTTTTTCATTTGCTTGCTTGGTTTTCAGAAAAATGTTTTTACCTTTGCAGCCCGTTTCGGTAGGGTAACGATAAAACCTTCTGAAACAGTTGTATTTAAAGGAACCTGACAAGGTCAAACACTATAGGTTCTTACGCAAGAAATGAAAAGTTTTTATTAAAATTGCGTCGTTTGTTTGAAAAAAGTATCCTTCCCTTGTCAGATTTCCGGAATTTACAGCAAAAATATTAGGAGTTAAGTTTTAATAAATTTAATATGCCAACTATACAGCAGTTAGTAAGAAAAGGCCGCAAAAAGCTTGTCGATCAGAGCAAGTCGAAGGC
>DGOT01000277.1 GCA_002389465.1 Bacteroidales bacterium UBA4459
ATAATTTGGATTGATCTTCAATGCTTTGGAATAATGAAACATGGCTTTTTCGAACTTACCTTTCTGCTTCAAAGCATTTCCCAATTCATAATGCGCCAGGCTATTATTATGGGTCACATTGAGGTTGTGAGTAAAAAGTGTTACGCCATTTTGCCAATGCCGTAATTGTAACCCGGTCGTTGCCATGAGGAATGGAAAAAGGGTTGCAACGATTACGGCTATCCCAGCTTTTCTGTAATGCCATCGGCCAACAAAATCAGGAATACTCCAGGCAATGCAAATAAAAAGCCCTATGAGCGGCACGTAGGCAAAACGGTCCGCCATGGCTGGCCACAAGCCCGCCTGCACCAATCCAATTGCCGGTACAAGTGTTCCCATGTACCACAGCCATCCAACCGCAAGATAAGGTTTGGACCTTACTGCCCGTAATACAAGAAAAAATATACATAAAAGCAACAATCCGGCGCCCACAGTCTGCCACAACGGAAGCGTTTGAGGATACGGATAAAAAACCGCCAGGTTATGAGGCCACACCATCTTTTTGATATAGCTCACATAGGAAACCAACGCATTAGCGATTCGAAGCTTCATCGGAACCCAAGCCGTGGATATTGCAATTCCAAAACGCTGAATCGATAAAGAGGACAAATAGATACAAACCGCTGAGAGTGATAAAAAGGGAATTTTTTCTAAAACCAGACGTAAAACGGGCGACCTCTGAAAGCCGGTGATTTTGGTTGTATGGGTCTCTTGATTATCGCTACGTAGTCGAGCCAAATTAAAACGACAAAGCGGCCAATAATCCAGTAATAGAAGCACAAATGGAAGGGTCACAAGCACTGGCTTTGCCATGAGACCCAAGACAAAAACAAAGAGCGTTAGTAAATATCTATAAAAACCGGGACGCTTAGCATAACAAACATACGTCAACATGGTCAACATCCAGAAAAAGGTGCTCAAAACATTCTTACGCTCCGATGCCCATGCAACCGATTCCACATTCAGAGGGTGTAGCGCAAACATGGCAGCCACAAAGGCACTCTGCCAAAGTGCCCCGGTCATCCGTTTAAGCACCAAAAACAGCAACAACGTGTTTGCAATATGGAAAAACAAATTTGTCAAATGATGCATCCCGGATTTCGAACCAAATAGTTGAAAAGTCAACATATGTGACATCCATGTTAATGGATGCCAATATCCAAAATCTGTGCTACGAAAAGTCCATGCGATATTTTTCCAGGTAATTCCTTCATGGACATGGGTGTTTTGGGTGATGTATTCATTATCATCAAAGGATAGAAATTCATGGGATGGTAATTGCCAGTAGGCCGCAAGGATTATCACGACCAAAAACAGACTTACTACAAATTCTGAACGTGTTTTATTTATAACAATAAACATCATAAAAGAAATCCTGATTAAAAATCGTTGACATTTTAATCTTTATCTTGACAGCGTGATGAGAATCCAAGAATATAAACCTGTTTCTTAATATCGGCATGTGTCTCTTAAAAATAAAATCGTGATACAACTTTATGAAACTCCCATAGGTGAACCTACTGGATCTTATCATCAAAAAACCAAAATGTTACGAATTTAAATGGTTTAAACATTATAAACGTTTATGGTAAATTTGTAAAGAAATGTCACAAAAAGAAAATATTAAAAAACGCTTTGATGCTCTGGCAAAAAAACGTCAATACTGGAAGGAGCGCAATCAATACTACTACACTGATCAGGAGAAATATTTTCGATTTTTAATTCCTGAAGGTCTATCAATACTGGAATTAGGGTGTGGAACCGGAGATCTTTTAAATGCCCTGAAACCTAAACACGGGGTGGGANNTCGATTTTAGTTCAGAGATGGTGCGTATTGCCGAGAAGGGGCATCCTGATTTAGAATTCCGAACGGCAGATATTGAACAATTAAAGGGCTGGGGAGAAACTTTTGATGTATTGATCATGTCTGACGTTGTGGGGCATCTTATGGACATAGAGGAGACTTTCAGAAATCTTCACATCTTTTGCCGGCCTGATACCCGAATTATAATCTCTTACTACAATTTACTCTGGGAGCCAATTCTTAAGATAGGTGAAATGCTGGGACTTAAGATGCCTCAACACTACCAGAATTGGCTTTCCTCGGAAGATATATGCAATCTCCTTTCACTTGCTCATTTTCAGGTTGTAAAGTCAGAATTCCGTTTATTGGTCCCAAAGAAAATTCCCTGGTTCAGCAACTTTATCAATAAATATATTGCTTCACTACCGTTTTTGAGAAATTTATGCCTTTGTCAGTATATCGTCGCCAGACCCATCAAGCAAAAAAAGAGAAGAGAATTTTCTACCACTATTTTGATACCGTGTAAAAATGAAAAAGGTAATATCGAACCGGCTGTAAAACGAATCCCCCCCTTTGGAAACCATCAGGAGATTATATTTGTTGACGGTCATTCTACGGATGGCACCCGGGAAGAAATAGACAGGATTATCAAAGCCTACCCGGAAAAAGATATCAAACTCATATTACAGGACAGCCACGGCAAG
>DGOT01000126.1 GCA_002389465.1 Bacteroidales bacterium UBA4459
ACTACATTTAGCCAATGTTTCGTCATTCCCGCGAAGGCGGGAATCTAGTTATTTCAACAGCTTCTAGATTCCCACCTGCGTGGGAATGACGAAGGCGGAGACTTTTTACGAGATTGTCAAATTATAACAGTTTTAGGCTATAACCGCAAATGACGGTTGGGTTCCACCAACAGTTTGATTTCCTTCCTTTTGTTTCACGTGTTTTCTGCTTTCCAAGTATATGTTTTGAGTTTTTGAGTAAAAAAACCTTAACTTCAGTGTATTAATGGTATTTTTTTGTTCTTTAACTTCGTAGTATATGATATAGTAACACATGTAAAACATATACTACGAGGAGGTATTTCTGTGCCGATTATTGATACCAAGAAACTTGATTTTGTCAGAGCGACTGTGAAGAGGAAGAAAATATTTATGCTCAATGAGCTTGTACCACTCTTGGGTTGTTCATCGAGAACAGCTCAGGTAAAGCTTAAACTTTGGAAGGCGTATACGAGTTATAATCAAAACGGGAAATACTATACTTTGCCTGAGACACCTCGTTTTGACGTTAACGGGCTGTGGCGGTACAACGATATTGCTTTTTCCAAGCATGGCAATTTGAAACAAACCATTATTCACTTGGTAATGGTCTCGTCCGCAGGCCTGTCCGGCAGGCAGCTTGGCGAACTGTTGGGTCTTGTTCCGCAGTCATTTATGCATCATTTTAAAAAATGTCCAGGACTACGCAGAGAAAAGCATGAAGGTGTCTTTGTTTACTTTGTCGATGAACCAGAAATATACGAAATGCAGAGGCGGCAGAAACAAAAAACTGTTTACCGATCAGCGATTGCTGCCATTTCCGAGCCTGATGCGATTATGATACTGGTTGCCATCATCAGCCACCATGGCATATCTGCTGATGATATCCTGGCTCTGCCGAAAATCAAAAAAAGCAAATTGACATTGCCGACGATTCAAGGCTTTATGGAGCACCATGGTCTTGTAAAAAAAATTCCGGTTTAAAAGCACTGAAACTGTTCAAGAGCTTTGTGGGACAGCTGATTGCCGGAATCAGAGCCGATGTATTGTTTCCAGAGAAGCCAACCCTGCATTTTTATCCTCAAGAACGGGAATGTCCTGCGTGTGGTTCCAGTCTTAATATTCAAAAAACTTGGGAAAAGGAAGTGGTGACCATGGATATCGGATCCTTTCGTGCCAAGGAAACTGTAATGATGTGTCCTCATGGTCATGCTTCATTTGTTTCTGAACAACTGCGCAACCTTGCCCCGGAAAAAGGCACTTTCGGTTTTGACGTAATCGTGGAGGTGGGGTATGCACTTTTTGTTCACAGTTGCAACAATGAGGGAATTATGGCTAAACTGGCTGCAAAGAATGTATTTATGTCCGAACGAGAAGTAAGCTACCTTGGGCGAAAATTCATTATTTATCTTGCCATTGCCCACCGGCAGAGTCAGTCACGGTTACGAAGTTTCATGACCAGAAATGGTGGTTACATCCTCCATCTGGATGGGACCTGTGAAGGAGACAGTCCCAACCTGTTCTGCGGTCTTGATGGGATTTCAGAACTGGTGTTGGATTCAATCAAAATTCCTTCAGAGAAAAAAGATACGCTTATCCCGTTTTTCCGTGGCATTAAGAAAAAATATGGTGAGCCAATAGCTCTCGTTCATGACATGGGCAAAGGGATCATTGCGGCAGTTGAGGAAGTGTTTCCGGACAT
This sequence comes from Bacteroidales bacterium UBA4459, assembly GCA_002389465.1. Taxonomy (GTDB): domain Bacteria; phylum Bacteroidota; class Bacteroidia; order Bacteroidales; family F082; genus UBA4459. Next base: position 1,721 of record DGOT01000126.1, read on the forward strand.
AGCTGACTTCATCTGCCACTTTCATTTCTTGCGAGACATTGGTAAAGATTTACTTCTGGATGACTACACCGCTCTACAAAAGCGGTTACGGAAACTGAAAACCAGGCCATTGCTGAGCCAGAGAGCAAGATATCTTGAGCAGAAGATAAATCCTGATAATCCCAGTTTTGGCGAAATTATGGCAAGCATTGACTCCGGCACATGGGAGACCAGTTCGTTTGAACATTTTCCTCTGATTACAGTATATGTATTAATCAATTGGGTTTTCGAATACCCCAGTCAATCAAAGGCATATGGGTTTCCTTTTGACAGGCAATATCTTGATTTTTACCGTCGTCTGCAAAAAATCCATTACTTGCTGGGGCAGATCATGGATACTCACCTCAGTACCACGGTTAAAGAGCATAAACCTGTCTTTAAGTTTTACGAGAAATTCAAAACAATTGCTGAGGATGAGCGACTTAATATTCTGGCTGCCGGCTTGGAAAGAAAGGCTGAAGTGTTTGACAAATTACGTGAAGCAATGCGCATAGCGCAACCTGATGGAAAGGAAGGTCTCAACGACGATGGCGGTGACGAGGCAGATATGAAAAGTATCGAGAAGAGCATGGCCGCATTTCGTAAATGGTTAGTAAGGCAAAAACGACGTAAAACAACGTATGCTGGTATGATTAAGCAACTCGACAAATACTGGGTCAAACTTTTCGCAGATCCTATCCCGGTTACAACAACCCATGGGGTTTCTTATGTTTACCCGCAAAGAACAAACAATCTTCTTGAACGGTTTTTTCGAGGCGTAAAACAACGCGGCCGTAAAAAAAACGGCACAGCCTCTTTAAGTAAGGTTTTAAAATTTGCTCTTGCCGACACGCCGCTGGTGCAAAATTTAAACAACAGCAAGTATATAGAAATAATCCTTAACGGATGTCCGAATCTTGAGGAAAGGTTTTCACAAATCGATACTCATCTGGTACAAGAAGAAATGAATAATGCACGTAACGGTAGCGATAAAATCTTACCAGCGATTAAGAAGCTGGTAAGGGGCTCAGACCTGACAATGAAGATTTCCGCATTGTTTTCCGCCGCTCAGCAAAATTAATGCCAACCGTCATTTGCGGCTATAGGTAGAGAGGTAGCAATAACGCTTGTTTAATGCCAGGGTATTTCTTGGTCGGTTCTGTTTGAAAAAGTTAAAATAACCAAACTGCAGATGATAAACACTACATTGTAATGAAGTTTGTTTTGTAAAAAATTGAACATAATGCCCTGCGGGCAGGCTTAAGGGCTTAAAGGCTAACAACCTTGCGTCTGTCCGTTGTTGATGGAAAAACTTTGTTTTTCCGATACAT
>DGOT01000218.1:0-1374 GCA_002389465.1 Bacteroidales bacterium UBA4459
TTATTTAAAGTTTGCTTTTGGCATGTCATATTTTGTGCCAAAGCACGATTCAAAAAAAAATGTCAGAATGGTATGACATTCTGACATTTAAATTTTTTAAGTGCAAAGCCTTTCCGGTCTGCTTCTAGTTTTTATCCTTTGGCGGAGGTGTCTGAAAATCGACAGGAGCCGGCTGGTTTACATCTTCAAGCTGTTCTCTCAATTGTGTGTCCTGTGCACTGACATCTTCCACATTCCGTGGAACGATCATGGTTGCCGATAAACTTAATACCAGCAATACTATCGATAAAGTCCAGGTGGCTTTTTCAAGAAAATCGGCTGTTTGCCTGGCCCCCATAAACTGAGATCCCGTACCGGCAAAATTTGCTGCCAGTCCGCCACCTTTTGGATTCTGTACCAATACGATGAGTCCTAAGAGGACACAAACAACTAAAATCAGTATGGAAATAAAATAATACATTCTATAAAGTTTTAAGTTTCAAGTTCTTTTTCTGCTTTTTCAATCAAGGCTGCAAAGTAAGCACTTTTTTCTGGAAATTTCAAACTTAATTTTTGATAGGTTATAAGGGCCTTTTTATAGAAGCCCTGATCCATGTATATTTTCGCAAGTGTCTCGCTTACAATATTTTCTTTGTCCACTACGCTCGTGCGGGCAGCATCAACAGGATTGAAGAAAGTTCCTTTTTGTCGTGTGATGCTGGGTTCATTTTCAATGAACTTATCAATTAATTCGATTTTTGTTTTCTTCGGAAGCTCTTTTTCTTCCCCGGATTTTTGTGCCTGTTCCGCTTCTATCTGTGCTATACGCTCCTGAACAATTCTTTTCAGTTCACTGATTTTATCCTCTTCCGTTTGTTTTACATCAGTAAGCTGTTCTTTCTCTTCTTCTGCTGCTGTCTCTTTTTCTACATGTTCATCAGGAAGGGATACAGGAGTTTTCTTTTTTCCGATCTGATAAATTCTTTTTTTCAGTACCCCCCTATCGCCTGCATAAACTGCCGTAAGTTTCAGCTCGGCATCGTAGCGGATGCTTTTTTCTTTGTACAAAGCTGTAACTAATAATACTCTGGCCGACTGGCAATATGGAAAATCGCGTACAAGTTCCATAAGCTGGTGTACGGATTCTTCCGTCAGGATGCCGGGATCAAGCACATGTCTGTTAAACAATTCTTTATTCATCCGAGGGCTACCAATTAATGACTGCTTTATTGAAAATATCCGTTGTCAACATTTCCGTGATACCCAAAATCAGCTCTTCCTTTACAGCATTGTAATTCGCGTCTGACTGATAATCCATATAATGGGTAAATTTCTGTTCGAAATCTTTATTGGGCTCGTAAACATTAACAAAACGCACGTTAACCGTAATTGTCA
>DGOT01000218.1:1450-7229 GCA_002389465.1 Bacteroidales bacterium UBA4459
AGGTCTCCATTTCTCTCCACCATTTCAAGATTGGTTTGCCTGGTGAACTGGTCTCTTAACGCATCGGTAAAAATGGCACTAAGGATCGGATCCACCAATTGCGCCTTATTCGGAAAATACTGTACCGATATGGTTTTTGCTTCAGGAGGGATGGAAGCTCCCGTAAAAGAATAAACGCCACAACCGGAGAATAACCATGTAATAATTATCGCTAAAAATAACAAAGGAGTCCTCCGAATGATATGATACCGGTTACCGCTCATTAGTTAATGTTGTATTCTTTAATTTTTCGGTAAAGCGTTCTTTCGGAAATACCCAACTCTTTAGCAGCACTTTTTCTCTTGCCGTTATATTTCTCCAGTGCCTTTATGATCATTTCCTTTTCTTTTTCCTGCAATGAAAATGACTCCTCAATTACTTCCGAGGAATGAAAGTTGTCAATCTCTTCCTTATTGGCTGGTGTTATGCGCACTTCATGTACCGTATCATCTGGCACATGCAACGCTCCTTCGCTGTAATCCTTAACCAGAAGAGCCTTTGTTTGCTCCACAGAGGTTTCTGTACCACTTTTTTCAAGCATGTCAGCCACCACTTTCTTCAGCTCATTCATATCCTTTTTCATGTCGAAAAGTACTTTATACAAAAGTTCTCTTTCGGAAATATGCTCTTCTTCCTTTTTCTTGTACAGCACCGGAAGATCGTTAGCCCCTTCATGAGGCAAATAATTTTTCAGTGTCAGCGCGTCAATTTCTTTATTACGTTCAATAATAGATATTTGCTCGGTAATGTTTTTCACCTGTCTGACATTACCCGGCCAGTAATAATTCTCCAGTACCTTTTTGGCGTCTTCTGTCAGGCGCAATGGAGGCATTCTGTATTTTTCAGCAAAATCGGCTGCAAATTTCCGAAACAATAAATGAATATCTTCTTTTCTGTCGCGCAAAGGCGGAACAGCAATGGGCACCGTATTCAGACGATAGAACAGATCCTGTCTGAATTTACCTTTTTCAATTGCTTCGTTTAGATTGACATTAGTAGCGGCTACTACCCTGACATCCGTTTTTATCACTTTCGACGAGCCCACTTTCATAAATTCGCCTGATTCGAGTACTCTGAGTAACCGTACCTGTGTTGACAAAGGAAGTTCCGCTATTTCATCCAAAAATATAGTTCCTCCATTGGCAACTTCAAAATATCCTTTTCGGGCTTCGTGAGCACCCGTAAACGAACCTTTTTCGTGGCCGAATAATTCGGAGTCGATGGTTCCTTCGGGGATAGCTCCACAGTTTACGGCGATGTAATGACCGTGTTTCCGGGCACTCATCTGATGAATTATCTTTGGGAAGACTTCCTTACCCGTACCACTTTCGCCGGTAATCAACACGGTCAGATCGGTATGTGCCACCTGGACTGCAATATCAATTGCCCTGTTTAGTAACGAAGAGTTGCCTATAATGCCAAACCGTTGTTTTATCGACTGTATATCCATATGCCCATTTTGATAATTTAGTGTAAAATTAGTGAATCCACTCTTACCTCAGTTCAGCTGCGTAATTTTGTTCGTACGCCGATTGGATTTTTTTCATGACTTTGTCAATGACTTTCTCATTCAATGTTTTTCCCTCATCCCGTAAAATAAATGACAAGGCATATGATTTTTTTCCGGCAGGGATCTTATCTCCCTGGTAAATATCAAACAGCCCCACTGATTTGAGAAGTTTACGTTCTGTATGAAAAGCCAGTTTTTTCAGATCATCAAATTTAACAGCTGCATCCAGCATTAAAGCCAAATCGCGACGTACTTCGGGAAATTTGGCAACAGGCCTGTACAACTTGTCGGTACCTGGGAGATGCTGTACTAGCAAGTCCCAATTGATCACCGCTGCAAAAACTTCCTGCCGAACATCGAACTTCCCGAGTTGCTTTTGGTCGACAGATCCTGCCTCAACCAATTTGCGGTTATTCACTATGTAAGCCAAGGCTTCCGTAAATAATTCATTTTCGTATTCTTCCAGTACCAATTTTTCGCGTTCGATGCCTAGCTTTGTGAGTATCCCTTCCACCAACCCTTTCACATCAAATAAATCTACCTTTCCGGTTACTGCATTCCAATTTTCGACTTGTTTCATCCCGCTGAAGATAAGCATCAGATGTTTTTCTTCGTGATACTTTTCCCGAGTATCTTCTCCTTTACGATCTTCTTTTAACCGGTAAACCTTGCCGAATTCGTACAGTTTCAGATTATTAACTCTTCGGTTCAGATTATAGGCTACTACTTCCAGGCCACCAAAAAGAAGTGTTTGCCGCAGCACATTCAAATCCTGGCTTAAAGGATTCAGTAAATAAACACTATTTTTATTTTCGAAGACGTCTGATCTTTCGGCATATTCTGATTTTGTTAACGAGTTATTCATGATCTCAGACAACCCTTGAGATGTCAGATAATCAGAAATCATATTCTGCAGTTTTTCCCTGTCGGGGCGCGGCCTTAACTGAACAGACGAATAAATTTTATCACTGAATTCAATATTATTGTATCCGTATATCCGTATAATTTCTTCGATCACGTCCACATCCCTGGTTACATCGGCTTTAAAGGTGGGTATTAAAAGTCTGAGCCCATCAGCGGTTTCTTCTACGACCTCCATTTCAAGATCGGTTAAAATATCTTTGATCACCTGGTGGTTGATTGTTTTACCGATCAGCCTGTCCACTGTTTCATAAGCCACTTCCACAGGCCATCTCTCCATAGGTTCAGGATATACATCTTTGATTTCGGAAGAAATTGTTCCTCCGGCTATTTCTTTGATGAGGATTGCTGCTCTTTTTAAGGCATATTCCGTAATGTTGGGATCGGCACCACGCTCAAAACGGAACGAAGCATCAGTTTGTAGCATGTGTCTTTTAGATGTTTTACGAATATGCGTTGGGTCGAAGTAAGCACTTTCAAGAAATATATCTTCAGTTTTTTCGGTTACCCCTGAAGTAGCTCCGCCAAACACACCGGCAATACACATTCCGTCGCTTTCGTTACAGATCATCAGGTCGTCGGCATGCAGCTTGCGTTCCTCTTCATCAAGCGTGACAAAAAGTGTATTGTCAGGCAGTTTTTTTATAATTACTTTATTTCCGGTGATATATTTCGCATCGAATGCATGGAGCGGCTGTCCTGTTTCGTGCAGCACATAGTTGGTAATGTCCACCACATTATTGATCGGTCGCAGACCCAATGCATTCAGCTTATTTTTCAGCCAGCCGGGCGATTCGCCTACACGGATCCCTGACAAGGTTACACCCGTATAACGCGGGCAGGCTTTGTGGTCTTCAACGATCACTTCAATATCCAAGTCGTGATTATCTACCTCAAAACGGGTTACCGAAGGTGCTTTCAATTTATAGCTACGTGCGTTATGTAACCTGTTCAGGGCTGCCACGAGGTCGCGAGCCGTTCCAATGTGTGATGTAGCGTCCGTACGGTTTGGGGTTAGGCCGATCTCAAAAACCACATCTTCTTCCACCTTAAAATATTTTTTTGCTTCAGCGCCCACCTGCACATCCTCATCCAGCACCATAATACCATCGTGCGATGTGCCCAGTCCCAGTTCGTCTTCGGCACAGATCATGCCTTCAGATACTTCCCCCCGGATTTTAGCTTTTTTAATAGTGAATATTTCGTCGCCTGCATACAATTTTGTACCTACAGTAGCTACCAGCACTTTCTGTCCGGCAGCCACGTTAGGCGCTCCGCAAACAACGGGCAACATACGGTCGTCGCCGATATCTACTTCGGTAACACTTAATTTGTCGGCGTTGGGATGTTTTTCGCATTTTTTTACTTCGCCTATCACAATGCCTTCCAATCCGCCTTTAATTGACTGGAATTTCTCCATTCCTTCCACTTCCAAACCGGTATCGGTTAAAATAGGGGACAATTCTTCCGGTGAAGTTTCAAAATCAATGTACTGTTTCAGCCAGTTATAAGATATTTTCATTTACTACACTATTTAACGATTTGCAAAAGTAAGGATAAATGGATTCAGAACGAAATGATTAAGGTTGATCAAAAACAATCAATTTACTAGATTATTAATGAAAACAATTTTTGACAACTATTATTTTGAAGAATTGAATTTTACTAACTTATCCCAATTAATCGCACCGTCAATATCACAATAATTATTGGCAAATTCCAAAGTAAACCTATTTATTATTTGAGAATAAGATTGTATAAACTCATCATTTCTTTCTTTCGCTTTAGCTCCGAGAGGTTCAATTATTTCTATATAAAGATCTGATGATCCTGAAATAAATTCCCAAAAACGTTGTCCGCAATATTTATAGTAATCACCTTTATCCGGTTTATTATCACGCCCATAACAACAACCATTAACAGCAACGACATTTATGCCAGAATTACTGGTTCTTAAAGTTCTAATAGCTGTTTTAAAATCAGAACGCATTTTATCAATTTGACTTTTATTTCCCCAGTTTGGCCCAGATTTTATATTTACGATAAAACGCTTATTATCATTGTCAAATTCCAAGTCAATTCCGGTAATACCCGACTTCCAACCATGATAAATCTTTTCATTGATAAAAATGGCAAGCCCCTCCAGCCAATCCCCAAAAATTGTTTCCTCATTTGATGAAATATGTGCGTCTACAACGCCTTTAACTATTTGTTCTGCAGTAAGAACATATTTTGCTTTGAATAAATATGGGTTCTTTCTTTTTAAAACTTTTGAAAGACTTAATGTATCAAGACTTGAAATTCTTTTTTTATGAAAAGTTCCAATGTTCTCTTCAACGTATTGATATACGTCGTTTAGGTTTAGTTTTTTCATATTTTTCTTTAGGGTCAATAAGATAAAGTTCTACTGGTTGTATCACTTCTTTAACCATTTCATAATATTCTGAGACTATTTCAATTCCAATTGAATTTCTCTTCATCCTATTAGCTACAATATTTGTTGTACCAGACCCCATGAACGGATCAAGAACAGTGTCCCCTTCTTTTGTAAAAAGCTTAATGAACCACTCAGGCAGTCCTTCCGGGAATGCAGCACTATGATTTTTATTATTACACTCTGTTGCAAGATGTAATACATTTGTTGGATAAGCCACCTCTCTATTCATCCAATTAGATATATTTTTTCCAAAACCACTTCCAACTTTTGATTCATCTCTTTTTTTATCTGTTTCGCTTAAATTTTTTAATCTTGTTTTAGCCCAATCTCCCATGGGAACCATAACTTTATCCTGATACATATTAAATTTTTTACTTTTCGTAAAATGTAACAAGCGTTCCCATGAATCTCTAAATCTGTTAGGCCATTTTCCTGGATAAGAATTTTTTTTGTGCCATATATATTCTTCTGTCCATAACCACCCCTGCTTTTTCATTTCAAGAATGAGTTCCATGACATAAGTACTTCTTTCCCCATTAACAACTCTTTCTTTTATATTCAAGACAAAAGAACCTGTTGGTTTAAGCACTCTTAGAAGCTGTTCAGAAATTGGTAAAAACCATTCAACATACTTATCCGGATGAATCCCCCCATACGTCTTTTTTCTCTGATCAGCATATGGAGGAGACGTAAAAATTAAATCCACTGAATCCATTGGAACAATTTTCAGCTCTTCCCTACAATCACCTAAATATATGTCTGTTCTCACTTCCATACTACAAAGATACTCGTTAAAAATGATAATAATAAATCACTTACTTAATTTATTTATAATACTTGTTATTTATGAAATTCTCCCCCAGTTTTGTCCG
>DGOT01000003.1:0-2863 GCA_002389465.1 Bacteroidales bacterium UBA4459
CGTGAAAACCATATTTTACATAATGCAAAAGGAATTTATCCAGGTGTTCAGAGATAAAGCTATGCTGCCGATCATCTTTATTATTCCTGCGATTCAATTACTTATTTTATCGTATACGGCTACTTTTGAAATTAAAAATGTCCGATTCGTCACGGTTGATCAGGACAAGACCATGCTTACGAAAAAGCTCATCAATAAATTCAGCGGGTCTTCTTTTTTCGAATACAAAGGAAATGCCGCCAGTTACGAAGAGGCAAAGCAGATGCTTTATAAAGATAAAGTGGATCAAATAATTGTTATTGAATCTCATTTTGAAAGAAAATTAAATATGGAAAACAAGGCATCCGTTCAGGTGGTTACTAACGCCATCAACGGAAATGCCGCCAGTTTGATGAGCGCTTATGCCACCTCTATTATCCTTGATTTCAACAAAGAAATCCTTATTAAACAACATCCGCTGAGCTATTCGGGGTTGCCGATCAAAACAAAACCATCTTTCTGGTATAATCCCGAATTGAATTATATAACATACATGGTGCCGGGCATCCTTGTTTTGCTGGTCACTATCATAGGTATGTTCCTTGGAGGAATGAATCTGGTGAAGGAAAAGGAAATGGGCACCATTGAACAGATCAACGTAACGCCCATTAAAAAGTACCAGTTTATCGCCGGCAAATTAATCCCGTTCTGGATCATCGCCATGATCGATCTCGGCATAGGTTTGCTGCTGGCCTGGTTTGTATTTAAAATTCCTGTTGTCGGCAGCATTTACCTGGTATTGTTTGTTGCTTCCGTCTACCTTTTTGTTGTTCTTTCCTTTGGCCTCTTTATCTCAACACTGGCCAACACCATGCAGCAATCGATGTTTATTGCCTGGTTCTTCCTGATCATTTTTATCCTGATGAGCGGTTTGTTCACCCCTGTTGAAAGTATGCCTCACTGGGCCCGTGTACTTAATTACATCAACCCAGTGGCTTATTTTATCAAAATCAACCGGATGATCATGCTGAAAGGTTCCGTGTTCAGTGATTTTGCCCGCGAGTTCTGGATATTGGTTGTTTACGGNNTCGGGATGTTAACTTTGTCCATCAATCGGTACAAAAAAACAACATGATAAATGTTTTCTCCCTAACTGGCGCTTGTGTATCGGCCTTGTGCGTTGCTAGCTTGGGTCAAAGCTACATGCTCAAAATCTGTTTGTCCTCCAGGGATTAATCTTAAAAAATCATACCAATAACGCTCAGCACGAATAACTAACTCTCCTGTATTTTGAGAAATAGTTCCAATTCCAATATTCCCCGTTGATGACTTTTCCCAATTTCCATGATTTAAATAAAAAAATTAACTTTACATACAGAAAAAATGAATATATATGATCAATAAAGGAAATTTATCCATTTTATTCAGACAATTCGGTTTAATGCATTTGGTTGACAGAACCAGATACTTATTTTATAAATTAAAAAACCAAAAAAAGAATAAACTCTTCCTTAAAACTCATTCTGACGTGAAATTACCCCCGGATTATTTAATTTATGAATCGTTTCAATTGAATTATACAGAGTATTACACAAAAAGCAGGGAAACAGCCGAGTGGTTATTAGATTACTTTTCAAAATATGTTGATCTGAATAATGTTAAAATACTTGATTGGGGTTGTGGACCGGGAAGAGTTATCAGGCATATGCCCGGATTATTAAATAAGGGTGCTGAAGTTTATGGAACTGATTATAATTTGAATTCAATAAACTGGTGTAGAACTAATTTGGATGGAATCTCTTTTAATCATAATACGCTGAAGGCCGAATTACCATATAATGATAATTTCTTTGATGTTGTTTTCGGAATTTCGATTTTTACACATTTATCTGAAAAGATGCATTACGACTGGTTTGAAGAGCTATACCGTATTCTGAAACCTGGAGGCATCATGTTTTTCACCACTCATGGAGATGTATTTCTGGATAAATTAACAGCATCAGAAAAAGAAAAATATCTTAAAAGAGAATTAGTTGTTAGAGGTAAAGTAAAAGAAGGGCATCGTACATTTACTGCCTATCATCCAAAAGATTTTATGGAGCAAATGTTTAAAAAGATGAAAATTCTCGAACATGTTTTAGGTAAAATCGAAGGAAAACCACAGCAAGATATTTGGATTGTAAGAAAATAGTGCTTATTCCGGTGTTCCGTGTTTTTTCAAAGATAAGTTACTGATAAAATCTATTCACACGCTTAAATTTCTCTAATTTTGCCCTCACCTTAACTTAGGATAAATCAACCGATCAAAATGGACAAAAAACAGGAAACACTGCTGCGAAAGCCCGACTGGCTAAAGATAAAAGTACCATCGGGCAAAGAGTACATCCACATAAAAGATATAGTCAAAGAGCACAAACTACACACGATCTGCACCAGTGGCCATTGTCCGAATATGCATGAGTGCTGGGGACGTGGAACAGCCACACTGATGATCCTCGGCGATATCTGCACCCGCTCGTGTAAATTTTGTAATGTGAAAACAGGACGTCCTTTGGCAGTTGACCACGAAGAGCCGAAACGGGTAGCTCAATCGGTAAAATTAATGCAATTGAAACATTGCGTGTTAACCTCTGTTGACCGGGACGATCTCGACGATTTAGGCGCAGGTATTTGGGCGGAAACCGTAAGCGAAATTAAAAAACTTAACGCCGACACTACCATCGAAACTCTNNGATTTTGATGCCAGGCCGGAACTGATACAGCAGGTCATTGACGCAGGCCCGGAAGTGGTGTCGCACAACCTCGAAACGGTCAGAAGGATTACCCCGGAAGTACGTAGCCGCGCCAAATATGATAATAGTTTGAAAACACTGGAATTGATTGC
>DGOT01000003.1:2908-10763 GCA_002389465.1 Bacteroidales bacterium UBA4459
GGCTCGAAAGCGGTCTCTAAATCAGGAATTATGCTGGGGCTGGGCGAAATCTTCGACGAGGTGTTGGAAACCATGGATGACCTGCGCGCCATTGGTGTAGAAGTGATGACGATTGGACAATACCTGCAACCGACAAAAAAACATTTACCTGTCGAAGAATATGTCCGGCCGGGAGTGTTTGCCGAATATGAGCGCATAGGACTGGAAAAGGGATTCCGCTTTGTTGAAAGCAGCCCGCTGGTACGGTCGTCGTATCATGCGGAAAAACATGTGCAAAAATAGCAGGGTATGAGTGAGCGGGAAACAGAATTCAGAAATCTGGGGCTGATTGATTACGGCGAAGCCTGGAGCTATCAGGAAAAGTTGTTTGACAGGATTGTAGCCGCCAAGCAGGAGAATAGAGAGCGTGAAAACAAAAAATCAACCCCGAATTATCTGCTTTTCTGCGAACATCCGCATGTATATACCCTTGGTAAAAGCGGCAAGGATGCCAACCTGCTGATCAGCGAGGATGTGCTGCGCAACAAAAGTGCTTCGTTTTACAGAATTGACCGGGGCGGCGACATCACATATCACGGGCCGGGTCAGTTAGTGGGTTATCCGATTTTAAACCTCGACCAGTTTAAACTCTCTGTCAAAAATTACATTTTTCAACTGGAAGAGGTGGTCATACGCAGTCTGCAGCACTATGGTATCAGAGCCTCGTGGATGAAAGGTACGGCTGGTGTTTGGCTGGATGTAGGTGAGCCGAAAGAACGCAAAATATGCTCATTTGGGGTGCGCACCAGCCACATGGTAACCATGCATGGTTTTGCGTTAAATGTAAATACCGACCTCAATTATTTCGATTACATCATCCCTTGTGGAATGCAAGGGAAAAGTGTTACTTCGTTGCAAAAGGAACTGGGCAGAAAGATGGACATGCAAGAGGTGCAGGAAGTTGTACGGCAACAGTTCAGGGAAGTATTTAAAATGGAAATAATTCCTTAACCATGATTTTTTTCGGGATCAGCCTAACTCATCATGTTCTCCAAGACTTCTAATGATTTGATCCGGCTGATATTGGGCAGATGTATCTGGTAATAACTCACTAGAATATGCAGTATTTTCCTTCGGTTTTCGTTACCAATCCGGAGGTTGGAACTATCTTCAAAAGTTGTATTGCGGAGTTCCGTCAACGGAAGGATCAGGTTGCCCGAAATATAGTTGGGGTGTTCCGGCTGGTCAGTTTGAAAAAGCCCTTCCTGTAAATCGAAATGCCGGATCTCCGCATCGGAAATTTTAGGATAGAAACCTAAAAAACGGCTCAGCTGAAAAAGGAATATCAGATGGTAATTAACGACACTTTTATCGGTCAGATCGAGCCAGGTGAGTGCATGGAACAGCCATTCGAACAACAATTTGTCAGGCGTCTCTTCCTTCACGGTTTTCAGCAGCATCTCGTTCAGAAAAAACAGGATGGATTGTTTAACAGGATCGGCAAAAACAGCACGGTAAGCATACGAAATCTTCACTTCTTTGATGTTATGAAGGTTTTTGTTTTCTTTATTTGACACCACCAGATCGAGGATTGTAAGCGGCTGAAAATATGCCTGTTTGAAAGAAGACCGTTTACTTTTAACACCCCGGACAATAAACGACCTCAGCCCGAATTCTTCGGTATATATTTTCACGATGATACTCGACTCGGAATAGTTGACTTTTTGAAATACAATACCTCTTGTGTTGAATAACATACCGGTTGGGGTTCCTGTGTAAGGCCGTAAAATTAATCATTAGTCGAACAAAAATTGAAGAAAAAAGAAAGATTTACCGCATCAAAAGGATTTTGGTCACCAGTTTCTCGGAACCATCGCTGTTGGTTACAAACACCAGGTAAATACCGGCAGCAGATTTTCGGCCGTCAAAATTATTTCCGTCCCAGATTGCCTGTCCGCCTTCAGAGCGGGTTTCGAAAACAATATTACCGTAAGTGTCGGTAATTTTAACATCCGAATTGTTTACAAGTCCGGTAACGGCTATGGGTCCTGAATAATCTTCCCTCACGGGATTGGGAAAAGCATAAACGCCTTCGGGGGTTGGTCCGGGCGGGGTGGCTGTATCGCGATATGAAATAATGCCGTTAGCTGTTCCAAAAAACACCTCGCCGTTTGCTTTGATGGTAATACCGGTTATGTTGTTAGATAAAAGCGGGCTATTTTCTGCCGTGAAATGGTAGATTTCTTCGATACCGTCAGACGACAGGAGGAAAACACCTGCACGGGATGTACCAATCCATTTCTTGTTAGCTCCGTTGACACAAATGGCGGTTACCGTTTCCGATTCAAGCAAAATATCGGCAAGTCCCGAACCATCGTTGCGGGGCACCAGAATCTGCTGCGCATCGAAATTCACACCAGATTCAAAAATATATTCGGGTGAGTAGAATACGGCGACACCTTCATCGGTTCCTACCCATACCTCACCATCCATATCGGTAGCAAACGAATAGAGTTTACTGCCGGGGATATTTCCGTTTCCTGTAGCCGAAGTAAGTACTTTTACCTTGTCGTCTGCCGGATTGTCAATAGTGTTGTTATCATTATAAACGATGGCCAGGCCTCCCGTTCGCTTGATGATCCATTTCTGGTTGTAGGCATCTACCATCAGTTCGGCAACGTCAATTCCGCTGAGCGAACCGCCCAGGTTAAACGCGCGCCACTCACCGTTGTTTTTCATCACCGAAAGAATATCGGGCGCTCCGGTATTGGCCACCCACAGATTGTGCTGGTCATCAAAGTCAAGTCCGCTGATGTTGATCAAATTGGAAGCCGAAACCCATGGCTGCAGCGTACTGTTCTTATCGGTGTAGAAAGTGCTTAACTCATTATCCTTAAATTTAATAATGCCGTCACCCCAGGTACCTATATAAGCTATGCCCGGGTTTTTCGGGTCCACTTTTACGCTGACCATATCGGTGATTGTGTCTAACGATTCCGTGTTGTGTCGGTTATGTGTTGTCCAGAAGTCGTCAATAAGCGAAAACACGCCGTCTCTCATATAAAGCTTCGCCCAGTCGGCCTGCCTGCCTCCTGGCGCCACCCACACATCATTTCCGCCAGCATCCAGGGCAAAAACGTTTTTAGTACCCGGCCCGTTGGGTTTGATGATTTCACCCGACCAGATACTCCAGTTTTTTATCAGTCCTTTATATTCATCGCCGATCCAGTAAACACCTTCTTCGTTTCCTTTGTCAACCGCCAGCGGCTGAAACGATTCCCCATTGATCTGGTATATATTGGTGGCAATTGCTCCGTTCGGATCAATAACATAAATGCTGTACCTGTTTACCAGTAACAACTCATCTTCAAAAGCTTTAAGCCGGTGATGCCGGTCGTTTTTACCCGGTAAAAAATAATCCCATGCGCTTCCGTCAAAAACAAAAAGGGTGTCTCCTGTCCAGGAACCCTCATTGTATAGGTTGACAAATATCTTACCGGCAAAATTTGCGATATTGTTATAAAGTTCATCAGGATGAATCATCTGCTCGTCTTTGTGCCAGTTGTTGTAGTCGGCCAGCGCATTACTGTTTACATCGGCATAATAGATTCCATTTTCGGTGGCTGCAATAAATGAGGTGTCGTTATAGGTTAGGTCCAGTACATTCAACGCATTACCGTCAGGGCCAATGTAGTAAGTGTCTTTTACTTCTTCGCGTACCATATCAAGCACCACAATACCAAATCCACACGACAGGTAGGCATAGTCATCCTTAAAAACAATGTTGTTGATGGTTTTGTTACCTAAAATATCTTTGTCTTTTATGTCGGAAATATTCCGAATGGTACCGTCTTGCAAAACGATATCCATATTGGCATTCGAATAGGCTATGAGCAATGATTTCAGCCCGGAATGGTATTCAATCTTGTTGATACCTACATCACTCAGGCCTTTTATTTTATCAAAGCGTTCCAGCCGGTTATCGTTAATATCGTACGTAAACATATTGTACGGCGTGGCAGCAAATATCAAATTGCCTGCAACTGCCACGTCAATCACTTTATCATAAGGCAAATGGGTTTTCCATTCACCAATGGCAGTTGCCTGCCCCTGAATTTGCAAGCTGCCGGATAAAAAGGCAATAATGCATATAATAAGCGTGTAATTTTTCCGAATCATAGTAACAAAGATCTTATTCTTAGTATTAACTGAAAATCAGTTAAATTATTGCCAGCAAAAAGCTGAGGACAAAAATAGAAGAATTGAAAACCGAAAAAAGTCCGGTTACAAAAAACCGGACTTTTATTTTCGACAAAAGTTGTTGCTTATCAATTCATTTTTATCTGTGTCGTCTCTTCGGGTTTTTTATCCGGAGGTCCTAATTTTTTCGGAGGAACAGGGTTCCTTACGATTGTCATTTCGTTTATCAGGTTGGTGGCCCCTGCATACTTATCGATGATGAACAGCACATAGCGGATATCCACATTGATGGTGCGTTGCAGTTCGGGTTCGAAAGCAATATCGCCGCTCATGGCTTCCCAATTGCCGTCGAATGCCAGCCCGATCAGTTCACCATTACCGTTCATAACAGGGCTGCCCGAATTACCTCCCGTAATATCATGATTGGTGAGGAAACAAACGTGCATCACCCCGTCTTCGGCATAAGGGCCAAAATCTTTGGTTTTGATCAGCTCTTTTAATTTGTCCGGAATAACAAACTCCCAGTTGTTCGGGTCTTCTTTTTCCAAGATACCATTCGTAGTTGTAAAATATTCGTAATGAATGGCATCGGCCGGGTAATAATCCTGTACGGTTCCGTAGCTCAGGCGCATGGTAAAGTTGGCATCAGGTGAGAAGTTTTTGTCGGGATACATTTCGCGTAAACCGGCAATATACAGGCGGTGGCCTTTGGCCAGCATCTCGTTTGCTTTTTTGGTAGGTTCCATGACCTCTTTCTTCTTTAAAGTAAAAGCCGTTATAGCCTCCAGTGCAGGATCTTTGGTCAGTTTTTTCCCGCTGGGATCATCCAGAAACTGCAACATCAGGTTTTTGTCGGCAAAGATACTTTTACCGAAAACGTAATTGGCATAATCCCCAAAATCATTTTTGTATTTGTCGGATATTTTTAGGAAATAAACGGGCTGCTGATCCAGTGGAACATTTTGGTGGTACATCCGCATCATGGCAGCGTATAGATTACGGTCGATGGTTTCGTTGTAATCTTTGAAATGATCCTCCACGCCGGCCTTCAGTTTGGCAATCTCTTTAGAAATCACTTCTTCCGTGGCATTTTTATCCGTTAAAAGTTCCGACAAGCGGGTGAACGATTCGGCATAGCGTAAAATCTCCGGCCCGTAATGAATGGCTTCTCTGTAATACCAACGGGTTAGGTTGGTTTTTTCAATTTCATCGTAGGCATTGGCGATTAGTGTGAGCGCCTCGTCATATTTTACTTTTTCCTCCGGGTTTTGATTGAGCCAATTGCTGAACTCGGCTTCTTCGGCCAGTTTTTTGTCTTTTACGTTCAGACGCTTCAGGCCTTTGGTCTGCCCGATAAAATATTTCCAATAGTTGGCCGTATGTGCATATTTTGTTGCATACTGAAGCCTGACATCTTCATCGGCATCCATTCCTTCTTTCATGATACGGAGTTTTTCCGCGCGGATATCCACAATCGTCATGTTTGTCTGGTTTATGGCCAGGTCAACGCCGTAAGACGACAGGTAACGCTGCGTACTTCCGGGGTAGCCCATGATCATGGCAAAGTCATCTTTGTGAACGCCTTTGATGGAAACCGGCAGGTAATGTTTCGGGTTTAACGGAATATTGTCTGCGGCATATTTAGCCGGTGTGCCATCGGGGGCGCTGTACACCCTGAATATAGAGAAATCACCGGTATGGCGGGGCCACATCCAGTTGTCGGTATCGGCGCCGAATTTACCAATATCTTCAGGCGGTGCGCCCGCCAGGCGGATATCGGTATAGGTTTCGTAAACGAACAGGTAATATTCGTTGCCACCGAAAAAGGTTTCCACGATGGCATTGTAATGCGTATTTTTGGTAGCCTCGTCAATCACTTTCTTCGAATTTTCATCTACCAGCTTTTCCCGTTCGTCTTCCGTCATATCGGAGGTAACGCCTTTCAGTACCCTATTGGTTACATCGTCCATGCGCACCAGAAATTTCACAGTCAACCCCTCGATCGGTATCTCCTCTTTTTTGTTGGAGGCCCAAAAACCGTCCTGGAGGTAGTTGGCCGATGAGGTGCTTACTTTCTGTATCGATCCGTAGCCGCAATGGTGATTCGTCAACAACAAACCTTCCGGAGAGACAATTTCACCGGTACAGCCACGCCCGAAAATAACCACGGCGTCTTTCAGGCTTGAATGATTGACACTGTAAATGTCGTCGGTATTTAGTTTTAATCCCATTTTCTGCATCTCCACAATGTTGTTATTGATGAGCAGGGGAAGCCACATTCCTTCGTCAGCTTTTGTGACTAGTTGAAAGCCAAGCAGAAATGCAATAGTAATGATAATGATCTTCTTCATTTGGATTATTTTTATTTTGAAATTATTTTACTGTTTAATTGCCGGATCAGACAAATTTTTCTCCTTTTTCGAGGCGCACGTCGTGCACAAATTGCCTGATCTTCTGTTCGTCTTCTTTACGGCACACCAGTAAGGTGTTGTTGTCTTCCACCACGATGTAGCTGTTCAGCCCCTGCACCACCACCAGTTTATCATCGGGCATGTGAATGATACAGTTTTCGGTATCGTACAACAGCACGTTGCTGCCGATAACGGAATTTGCCTTTTCGTCTTTATCCCTCATTGAGTGCAGCGATCCCCATGTGCCCAGGTCGGACCACCCGAAATCGACCGGAAGCACAAACACATTGTCTGCTTTCTCCATAATGCCGTAGTCGATGGAAATGTTCCGGCATACGGTATAGGTTTCCTCAATAAATTTTTTTTCTTCAGCCGTATTGTATTTGCCTGTACCATTGGCAAACAACGAATCCACATCATCCAGGTGTTGTTTGAAAGCTGTCATAATACTTTTCAGCGACCAGATAAAAATACCGGAATTCCACAAAAAATCGCCGCTTGCCAAGAAAGAACGGGCAATCTCCACAGTCGGCTTTTCGGTAAATGTTTTTACCTTTTTTATGTCGGGCACGTTGCCGGAAATGCTCTCTTCCAGATACTGGATGTAGCCGTAGCCTGTATCGGGGCGGTTGGGTCTTATGCCCAGGGTGATCAGGCTGTCGTGTTGTGCAGCGGCATTCAGGGCCGTATTGATATCGGCCACAAATACATCTTCCTTCAGGATGATGTGGTCGGAAGGAGCCACCACCACCAGTGCATCGGGATTGATCTCGTTAATCTTGTAGTTGGCATACGCCACACAGGGCGCCGTGTTGCGCATGGAAGGTTCGCACAGCACTTGGTTTCCGGTTAGCTCGGGCAGTTGTTCCAGCACCAGATCCTTGTAGATTGCGTTGGTGACTACAAACACGTTTTCAGGCGGACATATCTTCCGGAATCGTTCAAATGTCAGTTGAATAAGGGTTTTGCCAACGCCCAGGATATCGATGAACTGTTTGGGCTTTTCGGTGCGGCTTACAGGCCAGAAACGAGAGCCAATGCCGCCTGCCATGATCACGCAGTAATTGTTTTTTAAGTCGTTCATAAGGGGTATGATTATAAAAGGAATGCAAAGGTACAAAACTCAACAGATCAAAATGTTGATGAGGGAGGTTTTTTAATTATGGAGCAAGAAGAGTATGTTTTTTAGGGACTAATGAAAAGGTCTTTTTTTCTATATTTGTCTTAACTCTGATTAATATTTGTTTTTACAGATAGTGAATGAC
>DGOT01000151.1 GCA_002389465.1 Bacteroidales bacterium UBA4459
TTAAATCAACCTGAATAGTTACAAGTATTTTATAATAATCGCAGTTGGCAGGGAGCCATAACATTCTTTTCTATATCTCTATGCAGCCAGGGGCCGGTCAATGTATTTCTGATAAAATGAATAAGGTTCCGGATGCCGATTTTTTTTATATGCGGGGAAAGGCTTTCTGAATATTCCGATAGAACATTAAAGAGGTGAGCTAACCTCATTAAATAATGATACCCCTTCATCGCATTCCAATTATAGGAAAAACAATGCTCGTATTGGTAGCCATGCCGTTTTTCAATTAAAATGTTTATTTCTATGCCCCAGCGGTGTCGAGCGTGAAAATTGCACCGGTCATGTATGTTGTTTTCTGTAAGGGGTTTTGAGGAAATCCAGGCATGGCGTGATTTTTGAGTGATAATTTTGCAAGATGATTTGTCAATCTCTTGCCAGCTTTCCTTGCACGTCACCACGTGAAGAGTCATCTGCTTTTTTTGATTGCTGCCGTAGTAGTATTCTATGTCGTTAACCCATTCAAATTCTTGTCTTCTCTCTCCCCAATTCATTTTTATTTTTTGTTCTGTTTGAAGTTTCTGAAGACCGTAAAATTCCTCCCAAACCGTGGGCAATGATTTGTCTTGCAAGACGATCATAAAATCCCACTTGTTTTTTCGGCAAATCTCCATGATGGGGCCGTTGGGATACAAACCATCAAGCAAAATCATAATACTTAACCGCTTAAATTCGTTTTTCAATCTGGCAGCCAAACGTTTAAATGCTTTTGTCTCGCAATCTTCCTTTATTTCGGAGGTGTCCCCTTTTGTGTACTCCAGAAATTCGCTCATTAACGGAATTATAAGGCCATTGTGAAAAACCAGGCTGGCCTCCAGTATGTAAACGTAATACTGAGGACGAGCTGTTTTTCCTTTACCTACCGTCCGCCCGCTGCATTCTTCGCTCCATATTTCATTACGTTTAAACTTCTGGGTGCCATCAATGGCAATGGGGTAACAGCGGTTGACCAGGTAACGGCTAAATTTTTTATTTCTGATCAAGCGGCGAACCAGATTTATATGGATCTGCTCAATTCGGGTAACATTTATTGAAGTCAACAGGCGATTCAGGGAATCATTATGTGGTATGCTTTTCAGTTCAGGAAAAAGAAACCGTAAGTTTTCCATAAACTGCGGCTGGGTCATCACCCTGTTTGCCTCACGCCTGGAAGTCATCTGGTAAACAAAGGTTAAAATTCCGTACAGTATCAACACTGTCAGCTTATGCTTAATTTTCTTAGGGTTTCTATGGTCTGGGATCTTGGATAACTGTGATAATAATGCAGGTAATTGGGTGCGAAACATTTTAACCTGTTCAACTGTAGCATTTCTTCGAGCCTGTTCTTCCTCCTCTACCGTTTTGAATTTACTTGTACTGTCGCAGACATGATTACGCTCCTTGGGTATCAATTCGTTCGCTTGTTGTATCTGACGCAATTTTACATAAGCCTTTTTTTTTATCCCACTGTGCACTGATCAGTTCCTGGGTTGGGTGTGGTATATTCATATCTCGATCCTCCCTACAAGGTATTCATGGCATAACTGTTTGCGAAAATCTTTAATTAAAGGTCGTGCAAAAATAAGCTTGGGACTGGTTGTGTATGTTTTTCCTTTTCGCGTCAGGCCACGGCCTGTCGTTCGACCGATACTGTGCCAGTTAGAGGCCTTATAACAAGTACCTTTATACTTTTGGGGGTCAACAAACGTTTCCATCAAATGTGGACTGTACCCCCACCTCTTGTACCAATCAGTAGAAATTCGCCGATTAATTTTACCAAGGATGTGGCTCGCCAGGCACGGTACTTCTACCCACGGCATAATGAGAAATCTCGTATTATTTATTACCCATGGTAAGTTACGAAGACGCTGATTGCTACTCCATCCTATCCATTTATCGCGAGCCGTGATTGATTTTGCGGCCCCGGCAAATAAAACACAGGCTAATATCTCGTCGTTAGATGTTTTTGCAAAATATTTAATCGAACAACCAATTGGGCGTTTATACCCAAGGTAATGGTAACATTCGACATATTGATTCCACAATCTTGTTTTTGCTTTGTCGGTTATCGGTTCGATCGTAACCGACCTGACCTCTTGAAGATCACACTTTATTTCCTGATACTTTTGCGCTGCAATTACTGTAGTATCAGGTCGTAAGTCGCAGCGAGAAATTCTGGAGGATGGCCGTTTAGCCGGAAGTCGAAAAAATCCTTTCGCGTCTAACTTTTGTAATAATTTTAGGCAGGCATCTTTTTTGTAATTGCCTGTAGCAGTAAACCATGCAAGATGTTCGCAAATGGTTTCGGTCAGCACTCTCAGGCTGAGGTTAGAAAAGGTTGTTACCGTTTCTGTAATTTCTTCAATTTCCTGAGCCGTGATTTCTCGGCCGCATTGTTCAATGTTAACAAGATGAGCATTCGACATGATAATTTCCGTTGCAAATAGGGGGATGGTTATTTTAACCCTACAGCAACAGCATTCAGCTGTCTATGCTTTTTTGCGAAAAAATAATTCGGTATCGAGTGCAATCCTATGACTGGCTTTAGAAAAATCTTCATGCTTCACAGCTG